>JACIWY010000258.1 GCA_014360745.1 Chloroflexota bacterium | reverse complement strand
GTCGGGGCGGTTGAAATTACACCGACCGGTGTCGCCGCAGAGGTTACCGCGATCTCCAATCGCCCATCTAAGGGCAAACACATACTCGCCAGAGCCGAAGCGCGGATCTCCCCGTCCGCCGGTCTGGCGGAGCGGAGCCCTGCGCTTCGATGATATGCGCTTGCCGTGAGCTGCTAACCCGCGTACACTCGATAGCGCCACAATATCCACATAGAAAAGGAGGCCATCTCTATGCAATACCGTCGAGTTGGTAACAGCGGGCTCATCGTTTCTGAAATCTGCCTGGGCACCATGACTTTTGGCGTCAGCGTGGACCAGGCCATGGCCACGCGGATCGTCGACCAAGCCATGGAGGCCGGGGTCACCTTTTTTGACACGGCCAACACCTACGCCAACGGCCAGTCGGAGATCCTGCTCGGCGAGGCGCTCAAGGGCCGGCGCCATGGCGCCATTGTGGCCACCAAGTTCCACAACCCCACCGGCCCCTTTCCCACCGATGGTGGCATCTCGCGGGTGCACATCATGCAGGCCATCGAGGACAGCCTGCGCCGCCTGCAGATGGATTATATCGACATTTATTACGTGCACCATGTCGACAGCCTCACGCCCCAGGAGGAAATGCTGCGTGCCGTCGATGATTTGATCCATCAGGGCAAGGTACGCTATGTGGCTTGTAGCAATTATGAGGCCTGGCGGTTGGCCGACGCCTGGTGGACGAGCGTGGCCAACGGGCTACATCGTTTTATCTGCTACCAGCCGCAATATAGCTTGGTGGTGCGCGAGATCGAGTTCGAGCATGTGCCCTTCTGTTTGCAGAAAGGGATCGGCATCGTCCCCTGGGGGCCGCTGGCCAGCGGCTTTCTCACCGGCAAGTACCAACCTGGCCAGCGCCGCGTGCCCGGCACGCGCTCGGCGGAGGGCTGGCTCTTTCACGAACGCTTTTTCAGCGAGAAGGCGGATGAGACCCTGGCCGTCTTGCTGGAGGTATCGCGGGAGATCGGCAAAACGCCCGCTCAGGTGGCGTTGCGCTGGGTATTGGAGCAGCTGGCGATTTCATCGGTCATCGTCGGGGCGCGCACGGCGGAGCAATTCCGCGACAGTTGCGGGGCCAGCGGCTGGCGACTGGAGGGGGAGCCGCTGTGGCGATTGACCAAAGTGTCACAACCGAAGGATCGCTACCCCTACCAGATGGAGCGCGGCTCGGACGCGCGGCGGGCGGCGGCGATCAAGATGCCGTCGCTGGACGGTTGATCCGCAGAGAGGGGGTGCCCATGATCAGTCTGCTCGAAGTCGCCCAACGAACCCGCACCGGCCCCAAGATGGCCGAGATGGATTGGAACATGGGGCTCTTTGCCAAGATGCAGGAGTTGAGCCGTCGCTATAATATCACCGTGCCCGAGAACTCTTGGGATCATTACTATTGCGAGGACGACGCGCTGGTGGATAGGGCCCTGCAGGCCGGGATCGATTTTGTCGTCGAGATGGGCACCTACTGCATTCAGACCCAGCGCGTCGTGCGCTTTACCGAAGAGGAGATCCGCGAGGCCGTCGCCGCCAGCCCGCGCCAGGTCGTCATGGGCGAAGGCGACGATGCCCGCGTGTTGGGCCAGGGCCCCATCGACCTGCCGCCCATGAAGGGCACCGGATACCTTCACGGCCCCTTTGAAGATGAAATCGCCATCGACGTCATCAAGTGCTACGTGCAGACGATCGGCTGCGATTATCTGGAGGGCTATAACTTTCGCCGGCTCGATGGCTACGAGATCCACGGCGTGCCTATGGAGGTCGCCGCGGCCAAACGCCAGGTAGCCCGGCTGCGCGAGGCCTTTCGCCAGCTCGGCCGGCCGGGGATGGCCGCGGTGTTTTACCCCATCTCCACCGCCGATGCCGTGCTCACCGCGGCCATCGATCCACTCAACGGCCTGCGCCCCACCGACGGCGTGCTCCTCTCGCCCCTGCCCGATGTCAAGCTCGATCTGGACCATCTCACGGCGGCTATCGTGCATGAACAGTACGGCACGCGGGCCAAAAACGGCGGCGGTTACTCGATGGCCGGTGGTTTTTGCGGCGACCTGGCCGGGGCCATCATCGAGACCATCGCCAAAGGCATCCTGGCCTGGATGACCCTGCGCGATGTGATTAACGGCGGCGGCGTGGGCAACACCCTCTCGATGCGCCAGAAAAAGATCGTCGTGCAGCCGGTGTTGAGCTGGGGCTCGTCGGTATGCTCCCAGGCCTTGGGCAAGCTGAATCCGTTGTGGGGCGGGCGGGGCAAGAGCACCGCCGCGGGCATCGGCTCCAGTTCGGGGCCGGGCAGCCGCACACACCTATGGGAAATCGCTATGGGCGCTATCGGTTCCGGCGTGTTCGGCGGCGATCCCTCGGGCAATCGCTGGCATATTGCCACCGTCATGAACGCGCGGCATACGCCGTACGAGACCCTCTTTGCCCGCGAGGTGGCCGAGGCGACTCGTCGGGCGGGCATTACCGAGCAGGATATCCCACACCTGATGAACAAGATGACGCCCATGCTCGAGGCGATGCCCGTGCAGCCCGGCCGCGACATCCGCGAGTGCTATGACCTCAAGAACAACAGGCCCCTCCCGTGGTATCAGGAGCTGGGCAAAGCGGTGCAAAAAGAGCTGGCCGCCGAGTTTGGCCTGGTTTTCGACTGACCGAATTTAATGGTCTGTACAGGAGTAGGATACAATATGGCCCCAAAAGAAGCATTGACACAGAAACTGGCGGACGCCATCCTCGCCTGCGATGCCAACAACGCTGCCGCCGTCGCCCAGGAAATCTTGGACGCCGGTATAGACCCTATCGAAGTACTCAACACCACCGTGGCCGAGACGGCCAACGAGGTCGGCGAGCGCTTTGAGAGCGGCGAGTTCTTTTTGCCGCACCTCGTCCTCGCCGGCAACGCCATCGAGGCGGCCAGTAACGTCCTGCAAAAGGGCGTGCCCGAGGGCAAACTGGCAGAGAAAAAGGTCATCGTTATCGGCACCGTCGAGGGCGATATGCACAGCTTGGGCAAAAATATCGTGGCTATGATGCTGCGCGCCAGTGGCTTTGAGGTGCACGACCTGGGCGTGGATGTCAAAAGTTCCACCTTTATCCGGCGCGCCCAAGAGGTGAACGCCGACCTTATCGGGCTCTCTTGCCTGATGACCACCACCTTGCCCTATCAGCGCGAAGTGATCGAAGACCTGGTGGCTCAGGGCCTGCGCGATCGCTTCAAGGTGATCGTCGGCGGCGGGCCGGTGACCTCCGCCTGGGCCGAGGAGATCGGCGCCGACGGTTATGGCGCCGATGTCACCGAGGCGGTGAAGGTGGCCAAAATGCTGGTCGGCCTACAAGGGTGAATGGGTCCGCAAATACTGCCCACCCCGCGAGGAGCTGCGCCATGCTGAGCCTGTTGGATATTGCCGAACGAACCCAGACCGGCCCCAAGATGAGCGAGATGGACTGGGATATGGGCCTCTTTCGCAAGATGACAGAGCTGGCCACTCGTTACGAGATCGAGGTGCCTCGAGAGATCGATTGGTTTAACACCGACGCCGGCCTGGCCGAGCGGGCCTTCCAAGCCGGTGTCGATTTTCTGGCCGAGGTCGGCGTCTACTGCGTGAGCACCGGCCGGGTGGTCGAGTTCACCCGCGAGGAGGTGTTGGCTGCCATCCGCGAGGCCCCCGATCGGGTAGAGATGGGCAAGGGAAGCGATCGCCGGGTGTTCAAGCAGCATGAGGTCGAGGGTAAGGAGCCGCTCAACGTCTGCCCCGGCCATCATGCCCCCTTTAGCGTCGATCTGGGGCCGCTGGTCGTGGAAAATTTCGCCCGTATCCCGCGTGCCGACTTTTTAGAAGGGTTCAACTTTACCGTCGTGGATGGCCGCGAGATTTATGGCCTGCCCATGGAGGCCTATGCTGCGCGGCGCCAGATGGATTATCTGCGCGCCGGCATCCGCAAGGCCAACCGGCCCGGTTTGGCCATCGTGCTTTACCCCATCAACACGCGCGTCGGCGCGCTGCTGGCCGCCCTCGACCCGGAGTATGGCTTGCGACGCAGCGATGGCATGTTGCTCTCGGTGCTGCCCGACTTGAAAATGGAACACGATCTGCTCACCGCAGCCATCGTAGGCCATGACTATGGCTTGTTCACCCTCAGCGGCAGCTTTAGCCTCGTTGGCGGGTTCTGCGGCGGCATCGAAGGCGCCATCGTCGAGGGCGTGGCCAAACCGCTCGCGGCCATGCTGGTCTATCGCGACTATATCAACTATGTGGGCGTGGAGCACTCTCGCGGCGTCAGCCTGCAGGAGCTGAATTTTCAACCCGTTTCCTGGGCTCGCTCGGTCGTCTTTCAGGCACTGAACACCTATACCAACACCATTTCTATGGCCTGGATCATCCCCACGGCCGGCCCGGGCACTGAGACCAACCTCATCGAGACGGCGATCCGTAGCATCGAGGCGCAGATCAACGGGGGCAACCTCTATGCCATCCGCCACAGCCGCGCGCAGATGAACGCCGGCCAGACGCCGCTCGAGGCCGAATGGATGATCGAGGTGGCCGATGCCACGCTGCGCGCCGGGCTGGATCGTGCGGGGGCCGGGCGTATCTGCCGCGCGCTGAACGACAAGCTTCGGGGACGCAAGCCCGAGCCGGGCTACACCATCCAAGAGTGCTACGATCTGGTGCACCATCGCCCTCTGCCGGGTTATGAAGCCGTCTATCTCCGCTTGAAGGAAGAACTGGCCGGTTTGGGCCTGAATTTTGGCTGAAGAGTCTGCCGGTTCCCGGAATGGCGTTTTGCGAGCCGGCAGGCGCGAGTTGGGGCAAAAGCCGGGCGCTGCCAAGCTTGCCCATCTTCCCTCAAACCGTTTACAATAAGGAACATCGCCAACGTATCGTCGAAGGCACCTGAAGGGAGCCGTTTGTTCACTCTTGGAAGTGTTTACCAAGCCATCTCATCATTCGATTCGGAGGGGATATCCCATGAAGCTCGTTCTAGGTGTACGCAGTGGCCACGACAGAGATGATTCGTTGCGCTTTGCCGCGCAGCTCGGCGTTGACGGCGTGATGACCGGGCCAGGCCGCGATGACACCCCCAACGGGTATTACGAATATCCGTGGTTGGTGTCTCTCAAGAGCCATGCGGAGGCGTATGGGCTCACTCTGGAGGCAATGAGCCTCCTCCCTTGGCATCTCTGCTACAAATGGATGCTCGGTTTACCTGGGCGTGACGAACAGATCGAGAATACCCTAACCTCGATCCGCAACATGGGCGCCGCCGGCGTGCCGATCATGGTCTTTAATATGCACGCGCTGCGCTTCTATCGCACCTCCAACGCCGTGCCGGATCGGGCCGGGGCGCTGGCCACCGGCTTTGAGTATGAGCGGGTCAAGAACGCCCCGTTGATGACCACGGGCCATGGCGCCGATATGCGCCTGATCCCGCCCGAGCAGCGCCGGCGCATTTCGGACGAGGAAATGTGGGCCAACTACACCTATTTTATCAAGGCGGCGGCGCCTGTGGCCGAGGAGGCCGGGGTCAAGTTGGCGTTGCACCCCGACGATCCGCAGGTGCCCGAGATCGCCGGCGTGGCGCGCATCATGCGCAGCCCAGAGGCCTTCCGTCGTGCTCTGGAGATCGCCGATAGCCCGGCGTTGGGCTTGAAATTCTGCACCGGCTGCTTCTCACAGATGGGTGCCGACGTCGAAAAGGAGATCCGCTACTTTGGCGGCCTGGGCAAG
>JACIWY010000257.1 GCA_014360745.1 Chloroflexota bacterium | reverse complement strand
CGACTTTGATCTGCGCGCAATTTGCCAGGTTCATTGCATCTCCCATGTGATCGACTCCTTCTACAGCTCGCACATTGTAAGCTAAAAATGCACAGCGGTCTAGGGCAACAAATTTTTGAACCATTCCAGGGCCCGCTCAATCCCCGTCTTCTCTCCTCCGTACATTCCTTCGCGACCTTCGGTCTCTTGTTGCATGCCCCAGAGCAACAAGCCGACGGCGGTCGCATAGGCTGGGCTATTGATCGCCTCCACCAGGCCGTAAAGCTTGCGCGGCATGCCGATACGCACCGGCATTTGGAGCCTTTGTTCGGCCAATTCGCGCAATCCTCGCAGGTTGGCCGTACCGCCGGTGAGCACTAAACCGGCGGGCAGCAGGCCATCGAAGCCGGACCGGCGGATCTCTTGGCCGATGATCTCGATCATTTCCTCGACGCGCATGGCGACGATATCACACAATTCGCGACGTGAAATGGTGTACAGGCTCTTGTCACCAAAGCCGGCGATCTCGATCACCTCTCGCTCATTTACCATAGAGGGGATGGCATGGGCATAGCGAATTTTAATGTCCTCTGCCGTAGCGAAAGGGGTGCGCAGCCCTTTCGCGATGTCAAGGGTGATATGATTGCCGCCTACACGACGCACCAAGGTTTCCCATACACTCTGGTCGATATGGATGGCCATGTCGATGGTGCCACCGCCCAAATCGACAAGCGCCACTCCCATCGTACGCTCCTCTTCAGTCAACACCGCCTCGGAGGAGGCCAAGGGTTGCACCACCAGGTCGATCGGCGAGATACGATTCCCCTCGACACATTGGATCAAATTCTGGATGGCGCTCATCGCACCGGTAATGATATGCACTTCTACTTCTAACCGATACCCCATCAGCCCCAAGGGGTTCTTGATACCGTCCTGTCCATCGAGGATAAAGCCCCGAGGCAAGCAGTGGATCACCCGTCGGTTGTGAGGCAGGGCGATGGCTTGCGCGTTCTCCATGGCCCTTTCCACATCGTCGCGATCTACGGGGCGATCGCCGCGGCCGATGGCGGCCACCCCACGACTGTTTTGCGAGGCGATATGGCTGCCGCCCACGCCGATATAGGCCTCGTTGATGGCATAGCCCGACACTTGCTCGGCTTTTTGTACCGATTGGCCAATGGCGCGCGTCACCGCTTCCAGATCGACGATGCCCCCCTTGCGCAGCCCCCGCGAAGGGACCACGCCCACGCCAATGACCCTCATCACCCCCTGGTTATCGACCTGGCCGACCAGGGTACAGATCTTGGTTGTGCCTATATCAATGCCAACGATTGTCCGCTCCACGTTCGATCCTTCCCGCCATCGCGCCGTTCAAAGGTTGGGGCCGTCTCATCTCGCAAGTCTAAATACTTGGCCGGAATCCGCTCTTGGGATAAGCGAGCTACCAGTGCTTGCATCACCGCGACTTTGGTTGCGGCATCTCCTTCATGCCCCAGGTATACCGGCCAGCGTTCTTCGGTGACGTAGAGGATTAGTCCGTGCTCGCGAGTATAATCGAATTCCTGGATAGCAGGCAGCGCGGCCTTCATCTCCAGAGCCAGCTCCCAAGGCACGCCAACCACAAAGCTCTGAGGCTGTGGTGCGATACTGGCAACATCTCGGATCACCACGATGCCGAGTTCGGATGGGTTCGCAGCAGATCCTCCGCTCTCCTCGTCGTTACCTAAAATGTTCCCTTCCTTGTCTACCCACCAGTAACGCTCACCGCTGTACCAGGCCAACACCGCGTGCTTTTCGCGCACCGAGATGACCACCCTGTTGGGCAAGTGGCACGAGGCCGATATATGGGCCAGATTGCCGAATTGTGTTTGCAGGCGGTCGATCAATTCCGCCGTGCATATGGTGAACAGGCTTTGTCCCCTGACATCGGCGGCCGCCTCGACCTTTGTTCGGGCCAGCAACCGCGTCCCCCGTACAATCACTTGATGCACACGAAAGCGCGGCGATGCATAGAACTGATAGAGCAGGGCCACACTTCCTAGGAAGATCAGCGCTGCCAATACTTTGGACCAATCAAAACGCGCTTTGGCCGCTTTGGGCAAAAGCAAAGCGTCCAGATCAACGGGCGATACCTCTTTACCCAGGCGGGAGTAGGATCGCCGCCTTCCTGGGGTTGCGCTCTTGCCTCGTTTCGACATGGCCTGCCTTGCTCTAATGGTCAAAAGTGTACACCCGCTGCAACGCTTGTTTTTCACGATGGCGCTCCAGCGCCAATTCGATCAAGCGGTCGATCAGTTCCGGATAAGGGATCCCGCTGGCCTCCCACAATTTGGGATACATGCTGATGCTAGTAAAACCCGGCATGGTATTTAGCTCGTTCACATAGAGCTGGCCCGTATCGCGACAGAGAAAAAAGTCCACGCGGGCTAGCCCTGCGCCATCGACGGCTTGAAAGGCGCGAACGGCCAGTTCGCGCACGCGCTCCGCCGTTTCTGCCGGAATGGGGGCCGGTATATACAGTTCGGAGGCATTGTCAATATACTTGGCCCGATAATCGTAGAATTCATTGCTCGGCACCACCTCGCCCGGCACCGAAGCGATGGGTTCATCGTTGCCCAGAACGCTGCATTCGATCTCACGGGCGTTCACCCCCCGTTCGATTAACAGTTTGCGATCAAAGCGTGCCGCCAAATCCAGGCCATGGCGCAGCTCCTGGCGGTTATGGGCCTTGGATACGCCTACGCTCGAACCCAGATTGGCCGGTTTGACGAACATGGGATAAGCAAAGCGGTCTTCGGCTTCGGCAATCACCGCCTCTGGCTCCTGACGCCAACGCTTGGCCAGCACAGCCATGTACTCGACGACGGGCACCCCCCGTGCAGTGAACACATCTTTCATGGCCACTTTGTCCAAGCCTAACGCCGAACCCAATACGCCGGCACCCACATAAGGCAAACCGGCCAGCTCCAGCAGGCCTTGAACCGTGCCGTCTTCGCCAAAGGTGCCATGCAATACTGGAAAGACCACGTCCACCTCTGGGAAATGGGCCTGCGCCGTGCCTGGCACCAAGTCACGCCTGCCAATTGAGGTCGGGGCGTTGTCGGAGGCACCGCTTATCGATCCTTCCGCTAATGTTGGGGGCTCCTCGCCAGACGAGAGTAGCGCCATGGGATCGCCGGTGGTCAGCCAGCGCCCCGATTTGGTAATGCCTACAGGATAGATCTCGTACTTGGCTTTATCCATAGCCTGCATGACCGACTTGGCAGAAAGCAAAGAGACTTCATGCTCCCCCGATTGCCCGCCAAAAAGCACGGCCACGCGCAATTTCTTGCCCATCGTTTCGTTGCCTTTCATTTCCTATCGATCTGAATGGAGCTTGCCCTCATCACCTCTTTGGGCCGCATAGGCAGATCCGCCCAATCGCCGACGAATTCTATCTCCGGCTGCAGATCTTCCTGGAATTGTTCCCAGACCACCCGGCGCACATACTCTATCAGGGCCAAGACGTCCGCCGCGGTAGCCGCTCCGGCATTCATAATAAAGTTGGCATGTTTGGGCGACACCACGGCATCTCCGAAACGGGACCCTTTCAAGCCTGCACGATCGATCAAAAAGCCCGCCGGGTAACGGGCGGTGCGCCGAAAGACGCTGCCGGCACAATGCCCTCGCGGCTGCTGCGCGCGGCGTTGGGCTTGAATCTGGCGCATACGCTCGGCCAGTGTAGCGGGGTCGCCAGGCCGTAGCTCCAAGAGCGCTCTTAACACGACGGGGCGCGCCAAGCGAGGCGCGCGCTTTAAGGCACTGCTGCGATAGTCGTATGCCAGCTCTCGCGCATCCAGCGTCTCTTTTCGGCCGTCAGGTTGAAGGAGCAACACCTGGCGGATAACATCGGCCATACAGCCACCGAAAGCGCCAGCGTTGCCCACCACCGCTCCGCCGAGCGTGCCTGGGATGCCCACTGCCCATTCCAAACCGGCCCAACCCTGCCTGGCACTGATTCGCGCCAGCTGAGCAAGCGATGTGCCCGCGTCGGCCCATAATTGCCCGTATGTGTCGAGAGAAAATTCGCGACAAGCGTTGACAATGGTCAAGCCGCGCACTCCGCCGTCGGCCACCAAAAGATTGCTGCCCGCGCCGATGATCAAAAAGGGCACCCGATGTTCATGGGCCAACGCAACCCACTCGCCCAATTCCTCACAACGTCGGGCCACGAGCAACAAGTCGGCCGCCCCCCCAATACGGAAGGTGGTATGTCGCGCCAACGGCTCGCCAACACGCAACCGCCCGGCATAACCCCGTGCGCAAAGCTCATCACTCAACGCTGCCAAGCCCGCCATCGCCCTCTCGCTTCGCCAGTTCTGTTAACACCCGCTCGCCGACCAGATAGCCGTCGCCCGCGCCCATGGTTAAAAGCACATCGCCGGGCCGCAAGTCGGCCAACAATTCGGCCAAGATCTGTTCCGGCGAACCGCCATAGCTTGCGCCAGTGTGCTCCATGGCGGCCACCAGATCTTGCGCGCTCACGGTGGGGCGCTCCTTGGCACGCGCGGCATAGATATCGGCGATGATCACGCGATCGGCTCCGTCAAAGGCCCTGGTGAACTCGTCAAACAGTGCCTCCGTGCGGCTATAGGTGTGAGGCTGGAACACCGCCCAAAGCCTTTGTTGCGGGTAACGCCATCGCGCCGCCGCCAGTGTCGCGCGGATCTCGGTGGGGTGATGGGCGTAATCGTCTATCACCAACACTCCCCCCGCCTCCCCTTTGAATTCAAAACGTCGCCGCACCCCTCGAAAAGTAGCCAGCGCCTTTGCGGCCAGCTCGCCATCTACGCCGCAGCGTCGCGCCGTCAACCAGGCTGCCGTCGCATTCAACAGGTTGTGCTCACCCGGCACGCGCAGGTGAAGCCGGGCGAGCTCTTTACCCCGATAGATAATCTCACCATTGACACCGCCCCAAGCATTGGCAGCCATGTTAGACACCGTGTAATCGGCGGCTTTGTGGCCGTAGGTAACAGCTTCTACATCTTGGCGGCCCTGCCACAAGCCACGCAAGACACGCATCAGCTCGGGGCTATCGGTACAGGCCACGAGACATCCATCTTGGGAAATACCTTGCACAAAGATGGCGAATGCTTCGCGCATTTCTTCCAAGCTACGATAACAATCGGGATGATCCATCTCGATATTGGTGACCACTGCCACGGTCGGAGACAAGCCATGAAACATGCGCTCGTATTCGTCTGCTTCGATAACGAACCAATCGCCGTTGCCGGCCTTGGCGTTGGTGCCCCACTCGGCCACGATCCCGCCAATGATAAAAGAAGGTGCAAGCCCGGCCGTCTCCAATATCGTGGCGATCATGGCCGACGTTGTTGTTTTCCCATGCGTGCCAGCCACTGCTATTGTGCGGTATCCGGCTAATAGACGGGCCATAAAGGCCTGCCTTTTGAGCACTTCCACGCCTGCCGCTCGAGCGGCGATGACTTCTGGATTATCCTCCGGCACCGCCGAAGACATAACGACCAGCTCGGCATCGCCTACTTGATGCGCCGCATGGCCTTGATAGGTTGTCACTCCCAACGCGCGCAATCCCTCGAGGATGGGCGTATCTTGCAGGTCCGAGCCCGAGACCACATGGCCGCGCATCGCCAACACGCGGGCGATGGCCGAAAGTCCGATCCCGCCGATGCCCACCAGGTGGATTCGTTGAGGCAAGGGATCTGTGTTGGTCTGTCGAGCGTACATTTCGCCTACCTAGGTCGCTTCGTCAACGGAT
>JACIWY010000256.1 GCA_014360745.1 Chloroflexota bacterium | reverse complement strand
GGCTTTTGCCTCCGATGCGGATAACCTGGTCCCAGGGGATACCAACGGCGCGCGGGATATCTTTGTCCACGACCTCTACACCGGCCAGACCGAGCGGGTGTCCGTGGCTTCCGACGGGAGCCAGGCCGAGTTCGATCCGGAGAACCCCGATCCGCCTCGCAGCGATAATCCCGCCATATCGGGCGATGGCACCTATGTGGCCTTTGACTCGAACGCGATCAACCTCGCGGGCACCGATACATTCGGGCGACGGCAGGTCTATGTGCACAATCGACTCACAGGTGAAACCCGCCTCGTCTCGGTGAGCACAAGCGGTGGGGCGGGCGATTACAATTCCGGGCTGCCCGATATCTCTGCCGATGGTCGATATGTGGCCTTTGAATCCGAAGCCTGGAATTTGGTAGAGGGCGACACCAACAACACGAGTGATGTCTTTGTGCGCGACTTGATCGCCAACACCACCGTGCGCATCTCGGCGCCCGAAGGGGGCCAGGCCAACGGCGCATCGCATTGGGCTTCCATCTCCGGCTTTGGCGCCGACGTTGCCTTTCGCTCCGTGGCGAGCAATCTCATCGACGGTGATGGAAACACCCTCTACGATATTTTCAGGCGCGCGCGCACCGGTGGGCCCTTGGAGCGTGTCTCGGAGAGCGAGGGGCTCCCCCCTAACGGCACCTCGTTCCAGTCGTCGATCTCGAACGATGGCGCCGTGATCGCTTTTGCCTCGTTGGCCTCTAACCTGGTGCCCGACGACACCAATGGCGAGCAGGACGTGTTTGTGCACATACGCGGCGCATCCAGTTGCGTGCGCGTCTCCGTCGCCTCCGATGGCAGCGAAGCGATAGGCGGGGCATCGGGGCGCCCCTCCCTGTCCAACGACGGCTATTTTGTCGCCTTTTATTCCAAAGCTACCAATTTGGTGGATGGGGACACCAACGGCTTGGGTGACGTCTTTGTCCACAATCGCGAGACGGGCGAGACGACGCGAGTCTCCGTCTCTACCTCCGGCGAACAGGCGCTGGGCGGAGATTCGGGTGATTATGGCGTATCCATCTCCACCGACAACAAGGTCGTGGCTTTTGCCTCCGAGGCCACCAATTTGGTGGCCGGAGACACCAACGGCGTGCGTGATATCTTTGTCCATGTGCGCGCGAACCATCCTCCGGAGGCTCATGACGACGTCGCGGCCACCTCGGAGGAGACGCCGGTGCTCATCCAGGTGCTCGCCAACGACCTCGATTTGGATTTTGATCCCTTGCAAATTACCTCGGTGGGGTCTTTGGTCCACGGCACGGCGAGCATTCTCGGAGACGCCATCCTGTATACGCCCACCCTCGATTTTAACGGCGTGGACACCTTTCACTATTCGATCAGCGATGGCAAGCTCAATGCCGGCGCCTTGGTCAGCGTCACCGTTAGCGGTGTGAACGACCCGCCGGTGGCCGTGGACGATATGGCTCTGACGCCGGCCGGGACGCCGGTGTATATCCCTGCGCTGGACAACGACTTGGACGTAGACGGCGACCCGCTGCATATTGCCGATGTGGCGCCCATCGCCGATCCGGCCATCGGCTCGACCGACACCGATGGCACCACCATCCTCTTTACGCCGGGCGCGGCGTTCGCTCAGGCGGTATTCACCTACACGGTCAGTGATGGCCAATTGACCGCCGAGGGCACGATCACAGTGACCCTCAACCAACCGCCCGTCGCCCAGGACGATGTCCTGGAAACCGACGAGGACACCCCCCTTTGGATATTCCCACTGACCAACGATGTCACCGAGGATCCGCTTACCATCTCGGCCATCACCCAGCCTGCCCATGGCCTGGCCGTCATAGACCCTCCCACAGCAGGGGCTGCCATCCTTTACACGCCAACGCTCAATTACTATGGGCCGGATACCCTCACCTACACCGTGCGCGATACCGATGGCCTACAAGACACGGCGACGATCAGCATCACCGTGTGGCCGGTGAACGACCCGCCATGGGCCTCGCCGGACGTCGTTTCGACCACGGAGGACCTGCCCTTATGGATCGCGGTGCTCGACAACGATGAGGATGTCGAGGATGGGCCTTCGCCACCGCCCTTGACCATCGTCGCGGTGACGCCTCCTGCGGCAGGACAGGCCGCCATCCAAGATACATGGATCGTCTACACGCCGGATGGCGACTATTACGGCTTTGACGAACTTTTTTACACGGTGAGGGATTCGGGCGGGCTCACGGCCACCGCGCCTGTTTCCATCTGGGTCTTGCCGGCCGATGATCCGCCTCTGGCTCGCGACGATATCGCCTCTACCGATGAGGACATGCCCTTGTCGATCGCCGTGTTGGCCAACGACGAGGATGCGGACGGCGACCCTCTGGAGCTGTTGACCGTAGGGCAGCCCCCTGCCGGCGTGGCCGCGATTAGCGACACGCTGCTCCTCTATACGCCGACCCTCGATTTCTGCGGCACCGATGTCTTGACCTATACCGTGGGCGATGGCACCGGCCTGAGCGATTCGGCTACGGTGACCGTCACGGTGCGCTGCCTGAACGACCCTCCTCGTGCCGAGGACGATCACGCCACTACCCAGGAAGATTGTCCGATGAACATCGCCGTGCTGGATAACGACTCGGATGTCGACATCGGCGACACCTTGCAGGTGATCGAGCTCACTGCCCCGTTAAGTGGCACGGCGTCTATCAGCGGCACCCTCGTGCTTTATGCGCCCCATGCCGACTTGTACGGGAACGATGTCTTTAGCTACACCGTTCGCGACGATCAGGGCGCCGTCGCTCAAGCCACGGTGTGGGTGAGCATCGCGCCGGTCAACGACCCGCCCCAGGCGCGCGAGGACATCGCCTTTACCAATCAGGATACCCCGGTGGTCATAGCCGTCCTGAGCAACGATAGCGATGTCGACGGCGATCCGCTCGCTCTCGTCGCTCTCGGCAACCCGGCCCATGGCCTGGCCGCCATTCACGGCGTAACGGTGGTTTATACGCCGACCCAGAGTTGGGGCGGGAGCGATGTGTTTACCTACACCGTGGCCGACACCCATGGCGCAACCGATCAAGCGATTATTACCGTCACCGTCAACGCCGCGCCGCGGGCCGTGGATGATCTGGCCTCCACAGCGGAAGAGACGCCGGTGCTCATCGATGTGTTGGCGAACGACATCGACGAGGGGCCACTGACCCTCCTCGCCGTAGGCCTGCCCTTGTACGGCAGCGCAACGATCAGCGATACTCGGGTGTTGTACACGCCCCCGACCGATCTGGCCGGTACCGATGCCCTGACCTACACGGTACGCGATGAAGGGGGGCTAACCGACAGCGCCACCATCACCGTTACCATACAGGGAACCAACGATCCACCTTTTGCCCGCGATGATCAGGCTGCTACGCCAGAAGAGACGCCGTTGCTCATCGATGTGCTGGCCAATGACGGCGACATAGATGGCGACACCCCGAGTCTTCTGGCCGTCGATGCGCCGGCTCATGGCACCGCCGCCATCAGTGGGACCGTGGTGATCTATACCCCCGCGCTGAACTGGGATACAGAAGATGCCTTTTCTTACCTCATCGTTGACCCGGGCGGGCTGACGGCCACCGCCCAAGTGCATGTGGTCATCACCGGCGTCAACGACCCGCCGTTGGCCGTCGATGACCTGGCGAACACTCCAGAAGATACGTCGGTGACGATCGACGTCCTGGCCAATGATAGCGATCCCGACACCGACGACGCGCTCCACCTCGTCGCCGTGGGCACACCGACCTGGGGCACGGCATCCATCGTCTCCAATCGCATCGTTTACACACCGGCGACCGACCTCTCGGGTTCTGTCGTCTTGGACTATACCGTCTCCGATCTCGGAGGGCTCGAGGATTCAGCCTGGGTGACGATAACCGTGTCCGCAGCCAACGATCCGCCGCACCCTCTCGACGACGAGGTCACTGTGGATGAAGAGGAGGCTGCGCTCATCGATGTCCTCGCCAATGATGGGGATCCCGATCCCGGCGACATGATCACCCTGCTTTCCCTCACCGACCCGGCGCATGGCCGAGCATGGCTCCAGGCCGGAGTCGTGTTTTACATCCCTGACGGCGACTATTTTGGCCCCGACCTGTTCCACTATACGGTGCGCGACAATGCCGGGGCGACAGCTTCGGCGACGGTCCACGTGACGGTGCGGCCCGTCAACGACCCGCCGGTAGCGACGGACGACATGGCCTCTACGCATTTCGAAATGCCCATCGCCCTACAAGTGTTACTCAATGACATCGATGTGGATGGCGACACGCTGACGGTGGCCGGAGTGGGGGCGCCCCGATACGGTACGGTTGTCCACGATGGCCGCGTCATCACCTATACACCCGGAGCGCCGTTGGTCACCGATGTGTTCACCTACACTATAACCGACGGCCAATACACCGACGAAGGGACTGTAACGGTGACCGTGATCGAGCTTTCTCATCCACCCGAAGCCGTCGATGACGAAGTCGCTTTAGATGAAGATACGGTCGCGACGATCGCCGTCCTGGCCAACGATCATGACCCCGATCCAGGCGATGCTTTGTTCCTGATTTCGGTGAGTGGCCCTTTACATGGCCAGGCCGTCCTGGAGGGTGACAACGTTCGTTATACGCCCAATGCAAACTATTTTGGGGATGATCTGTTCGGATATACGGTGCGCGATAGCGGTGGGCGCACCGACTCGGCGCTGGTTCGCGTCACCGTGCAGCCGGTAAACGACCCGCCCGACGCCCAGGATGACACAGCCTCGACCGCCGCCGGAGCCAAGGTGACGGTGGACGTTTTGGCCAACGACAGCGATATAGAGGGCGATCCGCTGACGATCGTGCGTCTCGGCACTCCCTCACAGGGCACGGCCACCATTCAGGGCCGCAACGTGCTCTATTGGGCGGAGGTTTGGGCCAGCGGCACGGATGTTTTCACCTATACCCTCTCCGATGGAGAGCTCGAAGATACGGCGACGGTGTCCGTTTTGATCAGCGAGGCCCAAGCGGCTTTACTCTACCTGCCCTTTGTGCGCCAGAGATGGCCCGACACTTTCGTCTTGTGGGGCCGGGTAAGCACCGAGGCGGGTGGTTCCATCCCCGATGCCTTGGTATCGGTGCGCGACGGGCCGAGCACTCGTACCGATGAGGGAGGGTATTATCTATTTGGGGCGCTGCCGCCGGGGACGGTACAAGTCACCGTGTTCAAAGCGGGATGGGATTTCTGGCCCTCGCCGGCCACGGTGCTATTGCCGCCCCACCGACGCCAGGATTTTATCGGCGTGCCTGCGCCCACGCCCAGCGCCACAGCCACGGCACTTCCTACGCCTACGGCCACACCATCGCCAAGCCCGACCCCCACGACCACGGCCACGCCCTGGCCGAGCCCAAGCCCCACGACGGCGCATACCTGCACGCCACAGCCACCCCCCTGCGAGGAAGCGATCGTGAACGGCGGTTTTGAGAGCGACGAGGCTTGGGTCATCCTGCCGGACGCACGGCCCGCGGCATTCGCGGCGATCGCCCACGGTGGCTCTCGCTCTATGCGTTTGGGAATCACAGAGGTGGAGCAGAACGCTTATAGCCACTCGGCGGTAGAACAAACGTTGATCTTGCCCGAAGGCACGCAAAGCGCCGTGTTACGCTTTTGGTTATACCCGCTGGTGGAAGAGGAAGGCGCGCCAGACCCTTCAAACTTGGCGCGGCTTGGTCGCGCCGCCACACTTTGGGCGATTCCCCTTTTA
>JACIWY010000255.1 GCA_014360745.1 Chloroflexota bacterium | reverse complement strand
TGCAGCACCGGGGTCCTCTTTGCCGAATGCACCGCCGAGGGGAACAGCCGTTCCGGGTTCTTTTTCTGCGTGCGCGCCAATCATATCACCGTGCGAGGTTGCGCGTTCCGCCACAATGCCGCCTATGGAGTTTCTGTCGGCACGCGCGACTGCCATAACCTGATCGAAAACTGCCGCATGGAAGGCAATGCCGGGCCCGGCATCTATTTCCGGCTCACCGACCGGCCGGTGGAGGTTCATTCCTGCCTGGTGCGCGGGTGCCACGTGGCCGGCAACGCCAAGGCCCAGGGCAGGGCGCAGATCGAGATCGTCGGAGACGCCCACGACCTGATCATCGTCGGCAACACCATCGGTGGGGAAAACAAGACGACCGCCGGGATCGTCGTGGGCCCCAAAGCCGAGCGCGTCTGGCTGGCCGACAACGACATCCAAGATTGCTTCCCCGCCATCGTCGCCGAGCGCGCCCGGCTGGCCGCTCAAGAGCCCTCCATCGAGGTGGGATATGAGTCGGTGCGCGCCGCTCATTACCGCCATCTGGCTCCCCAAGCGCTGGTGGATGCGTAGAAGGATGAGTTTGACCGATGAGAGCAAAAAGCCTGACCCCTAGAGAGCGGGTGGAGCGGGCGCTGCGCGGCGAGGCCGTCGCGCCGGTGCCCTTTACCATGTACGAATCTAAAATCCCCCAATGCACGGCCGAGCGCGAGCTGCGCAATCGCGGCCTGTGCATCGTCAAACGTGACGTGCCCGTCTACAAAATACGCCATCCGAACGTCAAGATCACCCAACATGTCTATTGGGAGGGCGATCGCCGGTTCACCCGTACGTATTACGAGACGCCTTGCGGCACATTGACCACCCTGGGCGAGGAGGCCGGCTTTACCACCTGGTGGCATGAGCGGATGTACAAACGCCCCGAGGATTACGCCGCCTTGCGCGCCCTTATCGCCGATCAGGTCTATGAGCCGGCCTATGACAGCTTTCGCCGCGCCGAGGAGGCGTTCGGCCCCGATGCCATCTTTCGCGCCAGTTTCGGCCTGGAGCCACTGCAGGCCCTCATCTCCGGCAGCTACATGAAAATGCAAGACTTTTGCCTCGAGTGGATGGATCGTCGCGACGAGATCCTAGCCCTTTACGAGCTCCTGGTCGAAAAGAGGCGCCGGCTCTATCCCCTCGTCGCCCAATCGCCGGCGGGGCATGCCAATTACGGCGGCAACGTCGTGCCGGCGATCATCGGCCCGCGCGTCTTTGAAGAGTATTACGTCCCCCACTATAACGAGGCGGCAGAGGTCATGCATCGCCATGGCAAGCTGATCGGCTGCCATTTTGACGCCGACTCGCGACTCATCGCCGAGGCCATCGCCCGCACCGATTTGGATTACATCGAGGCCTTTACCCCGGCTCCCGATACCGACATGACCCTGGCCGAGGCCCGCGCCGCCTGGCCCGACAAGGTCTTGTGGCTCAATTTCCCTTCCTCCGTCCACTTGCGCCCCGACGACGAGGTGGAAGCCTTTACGGTCGACCTGCTGAACGAACTCGATTCCTGCCGTGGTCTCATCATGGGCATCACCGAAGACATCCCTGAAGAACGCTGGCAAGCCAGTTGCCGCGCCATCATGGACGGCCTGGAGCGCCACGCCCGCGAGTACCCGGCGAAATACCCCATCACCCCGCAAGCTGCATCCTGAGGAGGTACAATGCGCATCCTGATCACCGGCGCCGCCGGGTTCATAGGCTCTCACCTGGCCGAGCGGCTCCTAGCCAAAGGGCATAGCGTCGTCGGCTTGGACTGCCTGACCGATTATTACGCCCGCGCGCTCAAGGAGCTCAACGTGGCGGCGATCCGCCGCGCAGGCGCGGATTTTTTGCCCCTGGATCTGGCCACAGACGACCTGTCCGACGCCGTCGCCGGAGTCGATCTCCTTTACCACCTGGCCGCCCAGCCGGGAATCTCGGCCACCACCCCTTTCGAGACCTACCTGCGCAACAATATCATCGCCACCCATCGCCTCTTGGAAGCCTTGCGCCGCCTGCCGAGCTTTCCTCCGTTGATCAACATCTCTACTTCCTCGGTCTATGGCGCCGATGCCACCGGACCCGAAACGGTGGAGCCGCGGCCCACCTCGAATTACGGGGTCACCAAGCTGGCCGCCGAACAGCTCGTCTTGGCCGAACATCGCGACCGAGGCGCGCCGACCTGTTCGCTGCGCCTCTTTTCCGTGTACGGCCCGCGCGAACGCCCGGAGAAGCTCTACCCCAAGTTGATCGGCGCCATCCTCGATGATCGTCCCTTCACACTTTACGAGGGCAGCGAGGCGCATGTGCGCAGTTATACCTACGTGAGCGATATTGTCGATGGCCTCGTCGCCGTTCTCGACCACCTCGACGCCTGCTGGGGCGAGATTTTTAATATCGGCACCGATCAGGCCATCACCACCGGCGAGGCCATTGCCCTGGTCGAAGAGATCATGGGCAAAAGGGCCATCATCGATCGCCGTCCTCCGCGCCCCGGCGACCAACAACGCACCCATGCCTGCATCGACAAAGCTCGCCGGCTGCTGGGCTACAACCCCACCACCACGCCCCGCGAGGGCCTGGCCCGCGAAGTGGCCTGGTATCGCGACGAAATCTGGGGCAGGATCCGTTTCTGAGCCCACGCCGATCCCCATAAGTGCCGCCATCGGCTCAGGGCAAATGCATCCCCCAGAATTACCCCCGGAAGGCAAAGGAACCTCGAAAAAGATGGGCATTTGAGTATACGCTTGGAGCGCGGGCGTCCTCGCCCGCCGATGAAATCGCGGCCACCTTTGCAGCGGATTCTGCTCCGCGCCTGCCTGCGCAGGCTGCCAGCAGAAAGTGGGCCGGAGAAATCGGTCGCCGTCGGGCGATTCGGCAAGGGTTGTTACCGTTTCGACAGCCCTAAATGCCAGTTAGACTCTGCTCGACGCCCCGCAACCTCGCCAGAGGATTGACAAAGCATTTGTTTGAGCTTATACTATCGTGAAATTAGAGTATGCTAAATCCTGAGCGATCATATGGCAAACTCGGACCGGCGCGGGGGCAAGGAGATAAATGACAAACAACGGGGCTATCCCTCTCTCAGATCTGCGAACGGGTCAGGAAGCGACGGTGGTCCGCCTTGAGGGCGGGGTGGGCTTTGTCGGCCGGCTGGCGGCCCTCGGCTTTACTCCTGGCGTCACGCTCAAAGTGGTGCGTAACCCCGGCCATGGGCCGATTATCGTCTCCTTGCTTGACACCCAGATTGCCCTTGGGCGGGGGCAAGCATCGGGCGTGCAGGTGCGCCCTCTAACCCCAAGTGCTCGATAGATCAGATCACCATGTTCAAAAAAAGGAGCCGCTCATGGAGCGCACCCGGCACGCGACCGTCGCTCTTGCCGGCCAACCGAACGTCGGTAAAAGCACCGTCTTTAACATCCTCACCGGTTTGAATCAACATGTCGGCAACTGGCCCGGTAAGACGGTGGAGCGTCGCACCGGCACGCTCACTCACGACGGGCTGACCATCGACATCGTCGACTTGCCGGGCACCTATTCGCTTACCGCCTCTTCGCCGGAAGAGAGGATCGCCCGCGATTATATCATCCACGAACGCCCCGATGTGGTGATCGTGGTGATTAACGCAGCCTCCTTAGAACGCAATCTTTACTTGGTGGCAGAGCTCTTGGCCTTGCCCGCGCCGCTCGTCCTCGGCCTGAACATGATGGACGTGGCCCGCGAGGAGGGGTTCGACATCGATACCAACGTCCTTTCAGCCGCCATGGGCATCCCGGTGATTCCCATGGTCGCGGCACGCAATGAGGGCGTCCACGAATTGATCGACGCCGCCATCGAGGTCATCCTCCAAGGCCCCCGACAAGAGCCGAACCGCCCCGAGGTTCGCCAAGATCATCAAAAAGTCCTGGAGCGCCTCAAGGCGCTCTTGTGCGACTATATCCCCCCTAACTATACGGCGGATTGGATCGCGCTCAAGCTCTTTGAAGGTGACGAGGAAATTACTGCCCTAATGCGCGAGGTCAGCCCTCCTGAGGTATGGTCGGAGGTCCAGGGCATTCTGCGTCAGCATGAGGATGCCATCATCGCCGTGGCCAGTGGGCGATATGAATGGATCCGGCGCATGACGCGCGCGGCGTTGCGCCGGCCGCGGGCGGGGCGTATCACCTTGACCCAGCGCCTGGATAGCGTCGCCACCCACCCCTTTTGGGGGCTGGTGCTTCTAGCTTTCGTCTTGGCCGCCATTTTCGGCCTTACCTATGCGATCGGAGGGCCGCTGCAAGAATGGACGGCCGAGCAACTCATGGGGTGCCTCGCCGCCGGAGCCCGGGATCTCTTATCAGGAGCCCCTGCCTGGTTATCGGGCTTGATCGTGGACGGCGTCATCGGCGGCGTGGGGAATATGCTCACCTTCTTGCCCATTCTGATCGTCTTTTTTGCCGTCATGGGGCTGCTGGAGGATGTGGGCTATATGGCGCGGGCGGCATATGTGATGGACCGCTTTATGCACGCCCTCGGCTTGCATGGTAAAAGCTTTATGCCCCTCTTTTTGGGGTTCGGCTGCAACGTGCCCGCCGTCATGGGCGCGCGCATCATCGAATCACAACCCAGCCGCTTGTTGACCATCATGCTGGCGCCGCTCGTGCCTTGCACGGCGCGCCTGGCTGTCCTGGCGGTGTTGGTGCCCATCTTTTTCCCCCAGGGGGCCACGTTGGTAGCCTGGGTCTTGACCGGTCTGCCTCTTGTCGTCCTGGCCTTGGTGGGCGTGTTGTTCAACCGCCTCGTTTTTCGCGGAGAGCAATCGGCCTTTATCATGGAGATGCCCCTCTATCACCGCCCAAACGCCAGAACACTGGGGCTGCTAGTCTGGCAACGCACACTGGCCTTTGTGCACAAGGCGGGCACAGTTATCCTCGGCGTGTCCATTGTCGTGTGGGCCTTGGCCACGCTACCTGCCGGAGATATCGAGACTAGCTTGCTGGCCTCATTAGGCCGGTTGCTGGCGCCCATCGGGGCGCTCATGGGATTGGGATGGCGGCCTCTGGTGGCCTTACTGACCAGCTTTGTGGCCAAGGAGAACGCGGTAGCGACGTTGGGCGTGTTGTACGGCGTGGGCGAAGATACCGCCGCGCTCTCGCAGGTGTTGGCGGGGCAATTCAGCCCTGCATCGGGATTGGCCTTCCTTGTGTTCGAGATGCTCTTTATTCCCTGCGTCTCGACCATGGCGGTTATTCGCCAAGAGACCGGCTCCTGGAAATGGGTCCTGGTCAACGTGGCCTTTTTGGCGCTGCTTTCGATCGTGGGCGGCACGATCGCTTATCAAGTGGCCAGCCTATTCCTGTGAAGAAATAGTACCCGGTGAGAAAGGAAGGGGAAAAGATGATCCTGGAAACGCTGTTAGAGCGGCTGGCCTCCGGCCGTATCTACACATTAAAGGAATTGGCGACCGAGTTAGATGTGGCTCCCGGCTTGGTAGAGCAAATGATTCACGACTTGGAACGCGGTGGATATCTCGAGTCGGCGCAGGTCTCTTGCGACGCCGCTTGCGAACACTGCGATAAGAACATGCCCTGTAGGCTCGTTCATGGGGGGCGGATCTGGTCCGTCACGGACAAGGGCCTGCGGGCAGCCCGTGGCGATAGCGGTGGTGGCGATTAAAGTCGCAGCCACCATCGAAGCCTGCCTACGCAGGCTGCAGATGAAGGCCATTGGAAGCGCCGGGAAAACCGAGCGCCGCAGGGCAACCTGACAAGGGTCGACGCCGTTTTAACCGCCACAAGGCCCGA
>JACIWY010000254.1 GCA_014360745.1 Chloroflexota bacterium | reverse complement strand
GTCCAGCCGGCGGCAAAGATGATACCGATGAGGAAAGAAGAGCCCAGGCTTCCCCCGCCGGGTTGCGCTTCCAGGCGCTTTTCCATCATCAGGAAGGGAAGCGTGATCAACCCGGCGATATGCATGCCCAGAACGATGAGGATCACGCCGCCGATGCGGATGAGATAGGGCATCAATGGGCCGATGGCCTGCCCCAACAGACCGGCCGCCGCGCCCAAGGCGATAAAGATCAAGCCGAACCCCAGGACAAAAAATACCGCATGGGCCAATGTACGGCCACGGTTCGCCGTATCGAGTTGGCTCACGGCAGTGCCGGTGAGGTAACCGAGGTAGGCGGGCACGAGCGGCAACACACAGGGGGAGAAAAAAGAAAGCAACCCGGCCAGAAAGGCAGCGGGAAGGGTCACCGTTTCACCCATGCTGGTGCATCTCCTGTTGGGCTGGGGCCAGGTCGTGCAGGGCAGCGGCCGCGTCGATGTGCACCTCGCGCATGCCCTTTTCGAGGTAGGGATAGGTCAGCCATACCGCGGCTAGGCCGAACAGCCCCCCGGTGAGCACTCGGCTCCACCAAGTGCTGACCCACAAACCGAAAAGCTGGCCAAAGCCATCGATGGCCATGGGCAGCAAAAGAGCGAGGAACCATCTGAGAGGCAACGGCCTGAGTGTTCGTCGCAGCGGGTAAAAGGCCAGGCCGGCCAGCGTCATCGCGGCGTAGATGGCCACATCGCGTTGGCAGACGGCGATTTTAAAGCCGATGGCGCTGTTGCCAACCCAGCGCTGGGGCACAAGGCCGCCGGCCGCATGGCTCAGCGCTTCCAGGGAATATACCGCTCGGGGCCCAAAGAGAAAAAAGGAACGTTCCGGCAGTTGATGGCATAACGGGCGAAACACCGTATAGATAACCCGCGCCCAGCCGACATGTCCGCCGGCCATGAGGGCCGGCGCCAACAAGGGCAAACCGACGTAAAAAGCGCCGATGGCGCCGGTGATGATCCATAGCCAGTTGCCGCTGAACCAGTAGATGAAATGGGTCAGCCAGCGGGCGATGCGCTGCGACCACACATCGCTCGCTTGGGCCGTGTGCGGGTGGGTGCTCTCCATACCTATGACTCCAACAGGCGCTCGATATAGCTTCGCAGCATTTGCTCGGAGAGCGTGCCCTGATGCACGAACTGAATGGTGCCCTCCTTATCGAGAAAGAAACTGGTGGGGATGGCGCGCACGAAAAAAGCGGCGCCCACGCGCCCATCCGTATCCAATACCACGGGGAAATCCATCCCCAGACGCTGCACGAAACTAGAAACGCGGGCAGGATCTTCGCGCAGGTTCACGGCCAGGATCTCAAAGCCTTGAGCATGAAATTCATCGTAGAGTTTGATCATGTGCGGGATCTCGATCTGGCAAGGCCCGCACCAGGAAGCCCAAAAGTTGAGCATGACCACCTTGCCGCGCAGGTCGCTGAGGGCGATGGTCTCGCCGGTTACCGTCTGCAGGGCAAATTCGTAGGCCGTTTGCCCAGGATCGCGCCCCTGTGACCGCGTCGGGTTCATGGTCGGCAGCAGCGGAGACGGTCTGGCCGCCGGTGTTGCGGAGACTATGGGCAAGAGCGTGATCTTGGGCGCCGTGGGCCGTACTGGCGGCGCCGGAGACGATGAGGAGTCGGCGGAGGATGCGGGCTGAGGGCCGTATAGAGGCCGGGGATTGGGCAATGTCGGCGTCGCCTCAGAAGCTGAGACAATGGGCGATGTGACCGGCTTGGGCGCGCAGGCTACCAGCGTCGCGACGACCACCAGCAGCAACAAAATGCGTAGGAAGCTTGGGTACACAATGAGCTTGAACAACGCCTTGTCGTCCTTACATCGAAAATGGAATCGGCACGCGCTGCCCGGGCCACCGCCCAGGTAACGCGCGCCGATTCTACCATTAACCGGGGGCGCTTCCAAGAACTGGTGTGATACCCGGCGTAATTTGGGGGCTTTACTCGGCGAGGGGCTCGGCGTGCCCTGGGTAGCCAATTTCTTCTAACAAAGCCATAGCCTTCGACAACGCGTCATCGTCGTTCACCTGGAGATGCACCCTTTTCTCGGGCACATCGACATCGAGAATTTGCACGCCATCGATCGAGGCCAACTCTCGCCGAATGGTCATCGCACAATGGTTACAGGAAATATCGGGGGCATGAATCTGAACCCGCTTTGCCATAGATCTACCTCCTAGAACGATACTTGCCCAAGAGATCTATACCCCTACAAGGTATTTTAAGTATAATCGTCACCCGACGCCATGTCAACTATTGACCAGGGTGGTTAGATCAAGCCCCTCATCCTGCAACTTGGCCGCCACATCGTCCAAGGCGGGGCGCTGTCGTACCAAGGCCTGCATCGGATCGCGTTCTGCCTTGGGGCGCCCGGCGGCCAACACGCCGGTGAGGCGCCCCTGGTCAAAGTAATAGATGGCATAGCTCTCGCTGCCCACCTTGCCACGGTTCACCGTCGTGTCCCAGGAATCAAAGCTGCCCCATAGTTCAAAAGAGAGCTCGAACAGATCGGAGAAAAAGTAGGGCAACGTAGTGTAGGGGCGCGCCTCGCCGGCCATATTGCGGCCGGCACGTAATCCTTGGGCGCGGGCCACATCCCAATGTTCCACCCGGAGGCGCCGCCCAAAGGTAGGATCGGGCCAGGCGGCGATGTCGCCGGCCGCATAGATATCCGCGTCACTGGTGCGCAGCTTTTCATCGACCACGACGGCCTTTTTAGGGCCGGTGAGCTCCAGGCCAGCGGCCTCGGCCAGCTCGGTGTTCAGATCGATGCCTACGCCCATCACGACCAAATCCGCCTTGAGGGCCGTGCCGTCGCGGAGAAGGACGCATTGCACATGGCCGTCGCCCTGCAAACGATAGGGCAGTCGCCCTTTGAGGATGCGGATCCCCTCTGCCTTGAATTTGCTCTCCAGAAATTCGCTCATGTCCGCCGGGACGATGCGTTCCAACAGCCGCTTCTCGGGAAAGACCATCGTGACCCGGCTGCCGAGCTGGGTCAACGAGGCGCTGACCTCGGAGCCGATGAAACTGCCGCCAAAAACGACGACCCTGCGCCCCTCTCCGCCGGCTTCTCTGATGGCATTCGCATCCTCGATGGTGCGCAACGTCAAGGCGCCGGGCAAATCGGCCCCGAGGAGGGGCAAGCGTTTGGCCCGTCCTCCTGTGGCCAGCAACAACTTGGCGTAGCCGATCTCGCGCCCGTCTTGCAAGCGAACGGTATGCTGGCCTGGCAATAGCTCGACAACCTGCAAGCCGGTGATCAGCTCGACGCCGTTCTCTTGGTAATACTCTAGGCCCTTGAGGTATACCTTGTCCAGGCCTTCTTTGCCCTGGAGATAGCCCTTGGAAAGCGGGGGCCGTTGGTAAGGGAGATGGCGTTCGGCGCTGATGAGCGCCACCGTGCCTTCTTGATCAACCCGACGAATACCATCGACCGCGCGTTGGCCGGCAATTCCCCCACCGACGATCACATACTTGTAGCGCTCCATAATCCATGCTCCTTCCCGGCAAAATGGCCGACCCTCGGCACATGACGCGGATGGCGCAGCAAACGAGGGCCTAAATGGGTGATGGTGTGGCGCAAGAGGTGAGACGATAGGGCGGGACGGCGACCACAGCCAAACTGTAATGTGCCACGGCGAAGATGTCAAGCCCTGGTGCCACGTTAGAAGCCGTGACAGATAGGCCAAGCTCGCGCTCGGCGCCTGGTCATATCAATTTGGGAAATGGGTTGGGATAACTCTTGACATAGAACATATGTTCATTGTATAATGGTGATAGTAGGACGAATGTTCTCATCCAAAGCGGTTATAGGCCGCGCAAAGGGAGGGGTATGATCATGCCCGATCTGTCCAAGCTTAGCGAGCGCCAACGGCGTATGTACCATATGATCCAAGAGTTCATCCGCGAGAATAGCTATCCACCCACGGTGCGTGAGATCGGCGAAGCGGTGGGCATCTCGTCCACGTCGGTTGTGATGTATAACCTCAAGGAACTGGAGCGCAAGGGCTTTATCACGCGCGAGCGCGATGTCTCGCGCAGCATTCGGTTGGTAGAGCCGGAAGAGGAGCGGGCGAATCGTGAAGAGCAGCTCGTGATCAACATCCCCTTCCTGGGTACCATAGCTGCCGGTGAGCCGATCCCGGTGCCCGATCCGGACCTGGCCGATGCCGGGGATTATGTCAGCGTGCCGGTCGATCTTGTCCCGGCGCGCAGCGCGGCCGCCGGCGAGCTGTATGCCCTGCGCGTCAAGGGCGATTCGATGATCGACGCCTATATCGACGATGGTGATATCGTCATCGTCCGCCGACAACCCACGGCCAACAACGGCGATACGGTGGTGGCTTGGCTCAAAGAGGAAAAAGAGACAACGCTCAAGAGCTTTTACCTAGAGCCGGACAGGCGACGCATTCGCTTGCAACCGCGTAACCCGGCCCTGGCGCCCATCTATTGTGACCCGGCCAACGTCGAAATCCAAGGCAAAGTGGTCGGCGTGATCCGCCGCTTTGACTGAGCCCTCTCCTCTCCTTTATCCTAGTCCCTCCTCGCCCAGGCTTCGGCCAAAAGCCTGGGCGAGGGCAGGGCGTTTGATGCAGCCATCGACCCCGGCTATGATACCAGGAAGCCGGCCTTGTCGTAAGAGGAGGAATCGTCTGCCATGTCAGAAGCCACTCTGCCGTTGGCCATTCTGAAGGAGAGCGAATTCTATCGCCAAAAGATCCCTATTGGCTTTACCCGCACTTGTTCTTGCGAAGACAACCACCTCAATTGCATGACGGCCAAGGAGTGGATCAAATGTCAGTTGGGGGTTTGGCAGTTCTCTTATGAAGGACGGGACATTCGGGATAAAAAAGTGCATCCGGCCACGTTTCCGATTTCCCTATCGCGGCGTATCATCGAGCTATTCACCCACAAAGGGGAACTGGTGGTAGATCCCTTCGTCGGGAGCGGCACTACCCTGGTGGCGGCCAGAGACCTCGATCGAAACGCCGTTGGATTTGATTTACAAGAGAGCTATATCAAGCTATGCGCGGAACGGCTGGCCACGGAACACCTGTTCAACCAATCTCAGCAGATTGCCGTCTGCGACGATGCTCTGCACATTCCCGAATACCTGGAGCCGCAAAGTGTTAGCCTCATTTGGACATCCCCTCCCTATGCCAACCTCCTTAATCGCAAAAGAAAAAATAAATCACGCAGAGATCGCAAGAATAATCAATATATGAAAATAGAACAATATTCCCAAGATCCCAGGGATTTGGGCACAATGGAACTCGAGGGTTTCACTATAGCCCTTGGCGACATCTTTGAACGGCTCCTTCCTCTCCTCAAGCCCAAAGCCCATTGCGTCATCAATGTGCCCGATATGTGGTGGCAAAATGAGCGCATCACCATCCATGTGTCCGTGATAGAAGAACTGCGCGCAAGAGGATATGAATTGAGAAATACCATTATTTGGGATCGAACAAATATCGTCAACAAAATCGGGATTTTTGGCTGGCCCAGTAATTATATTACTATGGGCACAACTTTTGAATACTTGCTCGATTTTTGGAGGCCATCAGCCGACTGATTGTCAATAAAATATAGGGAAAAGGAGATGAAGATCTATTCCAAAGAGTCGCTTATTGAAGCGCTTTTAGAGATCAAAAGGAAAGGGTGGATTCCCAGCGCACGGCCGGGTAACGACGGGGGTATCGGCAACACGCTCGAAGATCTTTTGGGTATCTCGGAAAATAATTTGCCCATTCCCAATGCCGCCGAATGGGAGTTAAAATGTCAGCGGCTTAATAC
>JACIWY010000253.1 GCA_014360745.1 Chloroflexota bacterium | reverse complement strand
CAGGAGGGCTCGCCATTTGGTTTAACTGCTTGCCAACGCGCGCCCCGCAGCATAAGCACGACGCATCGTTTCGGGCTGGCCGGCTACCTCGCCTCGAGCCGAAGCCACGGCCAGCACCGGTTCGTAGAAGGGCATCTTGAACCATTCGGCGCCGGTACGCAGCATGTTGATGGTGTTATCAGCGGTGTGGGGATCGGCATCGGCAAAAGCACAGGCCAACAATAAGCGCTTGCCGGCCAACTTTTCGCGCACGCCTTCTACATCGATCCCATACAGTCGATCCAGGAACGCTTTGGTTTGGGCGCTAGGCCCCCAGAAGTAGATCGGCGTACCGATGACCAGGGCATCTGCTTCTAGGATCTCGTCATAGAGAGTTTGCATATCGTCCTGGATACGGCAGCGGCCGACGCTCTTGCAGGCGTCGCAGCCCTGACAGGGACGAATGGCCAGCTCATTAAGCACAAACTCGACCGTATTGGCTCCGGCTTCGCGCGCGCCGCGCAGGATCTCACGCACCAGGTGCTCCGTATTGCCCCCTGCCCGGGGGCTGCCGATGAAACCCACAACCTTCATGTTGCTGTCTCCAGGAGAAAGCTCCTTATACATCGGCCACCCAGCCGATGCCTAGATTCTCCAACTTGGCCCGCGTCGGCACGCCGTTCTCGTCCCACCCCATCATCTCGTAGAAGACATCGCGGGCGGCGAGAAATTGTTCCCGGCTATACACCTTGCCTGCCACCGGGCCTTGGGGCAGTGGCTCAAAGAGGCGCTTGGGCAACATATCGTCCTCGGCGCCGAACCCCTCGCGAGCATTGAAAGCGCGGGCCATGTCATAGGCGCGTTCGCCAGCCAACCACAGCTCCATCACCGAGGTGTTCCAACCGGTGGCGGCGGCGATCAGCTTCGCCTCTTGTTGCGGCGTCCAAGCGTGGAACATGCAGATGCCGGTCAGGTTATAGACAATGCGCCACATCATCACCTGACGCATCATGGAAGCTTTCTGGGCGCTGAGATCATCCCAAGGCAGCGGTTCGAGGATGCCAAGGGGCTTTAAATCCTTAATGCCTGCTTCGGTCTGATAGCCGGAATCGTGGGCGGAATGCATGTGATCAGCACCGGTGGGCGAGACGGCGATGCCCAGCCCATGGCCATATTTGACCCGTGGGTCATGCATGGCTACCTCTTGGCCCTTGATCTCGACAGTAAATTGTGGTGCTTCACCGCCGATCTTTCGGGCAGCGCGCCTGGTGCCCTGGGCCAGGAGGTCGCCCAGCCCTTCGCGTTTGGCGATCTTGTGAATCATGGCGATGGCCGCCTCGCCGTTGCCGAAGGTCAGCTCGATGCCGCCGGTATCTTGCAAAGAGAGAAGCCCTTTTTCAAAACATTCCATGGCAAAGGCGATGCTCATGCCGGTGCCTATGGTGTCCAGGCCATAGGCGTTGCAGAGCAGGTTGGCATGGGCGATGACGCGCAGATCGTCGATACCTAGCAGGCAACCCATGGCGGCCGTGGTTTCGTATTCGGGGCCACCATATTTGGGATCCACTGGATAGTCCTCGTCTTCGACCTTTACTACCCACTTGCAACGCACCGGGCAACCGTAACAGGTGTCACGGCGAACGGTGATGGTTTCCATGATCGTCTCGGCGCAGATCTTTTCATACCCCTCAAAGACGCCCTGTTGAAAATTTCGAGTGGGCAACCCACCGGCACCGTTATTCACCCGTATCATGCGGTTGGTGCCCAAGGTGGAAAAGATGCCCGATCCGGTCTCCTGGTAATGCTCACGGAACCAACGGGCCATCTCGGCCAGCTTATCAGGGTCGGCCGTAGGGGGGCGCCGCGAACCGCGCACGGCTACGGCTTTGAGTTTTTTGGAACCCATCAAGGCGCCCATGCCCGTACGGCCGGCGGCGCGATTGCTATCGTGCACGACGTTGGCAATGAGGGCCAGGTTTTCGCCCGCAGGGCCTATTTGAGAGACGCGAATGAACCTATCGCTGTGAGTCTCACGAATTTTCTGTTCGACATCCCAGGTCTCCATCCCCCATAAGTCGTCAGCGGGGAGAAGCCGAACATCGTCTTCCTTAATGTAAAGATAAACGGGCGAGGGCGAGGCCCCCTCAAAGAGGATCATATCCCAGCCGGCGCGTTTGAGCTCGGCGCCGAAAAAGCCGCCTACCTCAGAACCGGCAAAGCCGCCAGTGAGAGGGCTTTTGCCGCCGATCATGTGGCGCCCGCCGCCGGCTACTGGCTGGCCGGTGACAGGGCCGGTGGCATAGATCAGCAGGTTCTCGGGGCTTAAGGGGTCGATGCCGGCGGGGATTTCCTTGAGCATATAGTAAGCGATGAACCCCCATCCCCCCACATATTTGCGCATCCAGGCCTCGTCGAGTTCCTCGACAGCGATGCTGCCACGAGTTAGGTTCACGCGCAGCATCTTGCCCCAATGTCCGTAGCTCATTCTTCCTCCTCGTATGATTTGCAGACAATGCAGACTTGGTCTAGTGTGTCGTTTGATCGATCTCCAGGCATGGTTCGGGAGTATAATGATAGGAGGCGAGCGCGTCAATCGGGGGAAGGGCTGGGGCTTTGCGGGTTCGCCGATGAGCGGCCCAGGAGGTATTGATATCGAGCGAGCAACTCTTTTGCCTGTTCGTCGATGCTAGGGCCCGGGCGAGTACGAGCCGCCAATCGCGCCAAAGCCTCGGGAGTATCACAAAATTCTTGGAGAATACAGGCCAAATCCTCGACATCTCCGGCGCGAAAGAGCCGGCCATCTATCCCGTCGCGCACTTTTTCCGGCAACGCGCCCAGCCTGCTGGCCACCACCGGCACGCCGAGGGCGAAGGCTTCCTGGATCACCAGAGGGGAATTCTCGTACCATAACGAGGGCACCACCAAGCAATCGATCTGGCGTAGGGCGGTGCCCACCAAGGCGGGATCCAGGCGGCCGGCGAAACGGATATGCGCGTGTCGGGCCAGAGAGCGCACCTCGGCGGCATAGGCAGGGAAAATCGATTCATCGCCGTAGATGGTCAGTGAGCCACCGCGCACACGGTTGAACGCCTCTATCAGTACGTGTACCCCTTTCTGCCAAGCGATCGAGCCCAGAAATCCGAAATGTGGGCGAGCCGGGGGAGAGGGCAGCGCGACCTCGCGCAACGCCAGGCGATCGAGGTCCAAACCGTTCTCCGAGACCAGGATGGGCGGTAACTTTGGGCCCAAAAAGCGCCGGTATTGGTCGCGCAGAAAACGGCTCGGCGTGATGAGAAGATCCATTTGGGCCAGGAGGCGATGCAAGTAGCGGTTACGCCAGAGAAAAGGTTGGGCCATCAATGGACGCAATCGCCGTAGCGGGGCTAGATCGGCGCGCACGGTGGCGCAATCGACGCAGTCATAGCCCAAACGAGGGTCCGCGCATACAAAGCGGTCGGGCCGCACAAGCTGGCTGTTGGCGCAAAAATACCAATAGTCGTGTAAGGTGGCGATTCGCGGCCGTCCGGCGGCCAAGACGATAAGCCGGGCCGAGACCCCTTGCACGTGTTGAAAATGAACCACTTCTGGCTTGAGCATGTGCAAACAGCGCAAAAAATCGCTCTCGATGCCGCGGTTGCGCACAGTGTGCCAGAACTGCGCTACCGGGTGCTCTTGACCGCGCGAGGCCGGCAGTGGTGAACGCCATTCACGAACTCCTTGTTCTTTGTGGGGAACAAAGCCGCTGTGGCTTTGAAGTGGATAAAACACCGTTACCTCGTGGCCCAAGCGGGCCATAGCCCTTGCCAGGCTCCAGGTGTGCAGTTCGGTGCCGCCCAGGCTGTGCGGTGGGTATTTGTGCACTATATAAAGGATGCGCATTGCCTCGTGATCCCCTTTAGGATGTTGCTCACAAGGCGGTAGGTTTTGTCCCAAGTATAGCATTCCAAGACCAGCTTTCGTCCTGCCTGTCCCAGGTGGTGGCGCAAGTCGGGGTTGTTATGCAGGTGGGCTATAGCTTGGGCCAGGGCAGCTGTATCGCCATACGGCACGAGTAGGCCATTTCCTCCAGGGATCACCAGCTCCGGGATGCCGCCTGCCTTCGCGCCGATGACCGGCTTGGCATGTAGCCAGGCTTCCAAGAGGACGATGCCAAAGGCGTCGACGCGGCTGGGCAAAAGCAACATCTCACAATGGGCCAAGAACGCGCTCTTGGCCGATTCATCCACAGGGCCCAAAACGCAGATGTGCCGCTCTGCCAGGGCGCGCTCACCGGTCGGCTGGGCGGCCAAGTAACGGCGCACCAGTTCGGGCTGTGGCCCGGCGCAGACTAGATCCAACGTTGGACGGGTGCGATTCAGATCAAGAATCGCCTGGCAAGCGGTAAAGCAACCCTTGTCCTCCGTGTTGGCGCCCAGGAAGAGGGCAAAAGGGCGCGAGGGGCCGAGCTTATCTCTCAGGTGGGGTGGAGCGCTTGTTGCTTCGACGTGATTCGCGTCCGTCGGGTTCACCCCCATGGGCACTACGTGTAGACGGGCGGCATCAACACCTAACGAGATATAGGCTTGCGCCTCAATGGTGGTGAGGGCTATCAGCGCATGGGCCTGTCGGTATATTTCTAGCTGGTGAGGCAGCTGAAAATGAACGTGCACTTGGGCGTCGCCCAAATGCATGAGCGGCATCACTACCAGCGGCGCGCCCGTGCGTCGGGCCTGGCTCGCCGTACGATAGAGCAGGCCATCCCAACTGGCATCGATGACAAAGGTGGCCTCTGCCCAGCACAGGTTCTTGCTCAATGCCTCGTCCAATCCCTTTAAGGGAGGCATCCAGCGTGTCAGATGGCGGGCCAAGCCAGTCCTGTTCGAGGTATAGCTCAGCCGACGCAACAGGCCGAACGTCCAGGGCGCAGGCCAGGGATAGCGTAGTAAGAGGCGGTGCACCTCAACGCCTTCTACGATCTCATGCGCCGGAAGCGGCCGGGTTGTGCTTGGGGGCCGCCAAAAGTCGGCAGGCTCGCGAGCGGTGGTGGTCAGTATGCGCACCGCGTGCCCGTCGCGTAAGAAGCGCATAGCCATCTCGGCGACGAAACGCTGGGCGCCGCCGAGGAAAGGCTTGTAAGAGGGAGTGATAAAGAGGACGTGCATAAAGACAGGCTCTACTCACATCTTTTAAGAGGGGCTATCCGTAGCCCGTAAAACATAATTCCCAGCCGTCGCGATTCGGCCTCTCCCTTGAGTATACCCAAATTCCACGAGTCACTGTATAGCCGAATCTCTAGATCTCTCAGGCTTTTGTTGCTGATGGCGCGCACGGGGATCTCGATGCTCTGGCGCTCGGCAGCGCGATTCAACATGGCATCGTAAAAGCGCACGCCTTCTACCTCGACGATCAGATGGGCATCGCGGATGCCGGCAGGCCGCCAACCGGATACATCCAGGCGCAGACACAAATCACCATAGTCCTCGCGCATAGTGTGCGGCCAAGGCACCGTCACGCGGGCGTCGCCATCAGTCCAACGAAAGAGCTCGCCCCGGGCATCCATTTCCCAATTGTAGAAGCCCATGTACAAGTAGGGCGAGCCCCCCTGGCCGGCCGGAATGTCCAGCACGTCTTGGGGGCCGCTCATCTTGCCGAGCGCCTGCACGCGATAGACATCGGCTATCCAACTTCCCTCGGCAACGTCCTCGATGCTGGGCGGGCGTCCCATCGCGTAGCGCAACGTTGGCACGGCAAAGCGCCGGGCGTCGACGCTCTCAAAGCGCCACTGGTAAGGGCGCCAAGTGGAGTTGCCATCGATGAGCACATAGTACACCGGGCGTCCTTGGCGGAGTGCAGAGCGTACCAGGTGATCCGTCACCGGCGATTCGCTACGTAGGGCACCCGTATCTTGCAACA
>JACIWY010000252.1 GCA_014360745.1 Chloroflexota bacterium | reverse complement strand
GTATGGTGCAATGAGCCCAGGGTAAAAGCCCGCCTGCACGACGGAGAGGGTGGGACTTATCTATGGGTGGCCAACCCGACCCGACGTCCCCTGCCGGTTTGGCTTCGCTTGGCCCCTCGATGGCGCAACCTGGCCCCTGTCGCCTCGTTATGGGGCGCCGAGGCCGAGAAGGCTGGCGACGGCCTGCGCCTGGTGGCCCCAGCGCGCGATGTGAGCGTTATCGCCTTGCGCTGATTACAGATTTGCTCATACCCGCAACCAAGTCGGTCGATGAGCGTCTTTATCGATGGATTCTCAAGAACTTGTAAGGTGGGCGGGGAAATGGGTAAAAACCTAGCGGATGGCCGGTTTTATGGCCTATGCCGGGCGACCGGCAATTGCCCCGCTTCACTCGAACGATTATACTGCCCCCATCCTTGGGGGGATATGTTGGCATAATGGAACAAGAGCGTAATCCGAAAAGACAAGCCGCATCGATCGATACGGATGCCAAGAAGCCGATGCAAGAGCTTCTCGCCGAAGCCGGCGCGGCCTACAACGCCTTGCATCTCGATGAGGCGCTGATCAAATATCGCGCGGCCGCCGAGGCCGACCCGCAAAATGCAGAAGCCCAATTGGGCCTGGCCCGCACTTTGACGCGGATGCGCCGCCAAGAAGAAGCTTTCGCCGCGGCACGGCGAACCATCGAGCTGCAGCCCGAGCGCTACGAGGGTTACGCCGCGCTAGGGGTGTTGCACTTTTTGCTGGACGAAAACGAAAAAGCGGTGGAGGCGTTGAGGCAGGCCATCGAACGTGCGCCCGATGAGCCAGAGCCGCATCTTACCCTCGCGCAGGTACACGCCGACGCCGCACGTTTTGAAGAGGCTGATCGCGAGTTGGAGCGAGCCCGCGAACTGATCGCCCAAATACAGGACGAAACCAAGCGCAAGCAATTCGAGGCGCTGGCCTGGCATGCCGAGACTTATCGCCATCTATCGGCCGGTAACACCGTGGACGCGACGGCTGCGGCCCAGCGGGTGGTGGCCACGGAAGAGGCTAATCCATACGCTGCCTGCTTGGCTCTTTCGAACTTGGGCATCCTCGAAGCCCGGGCGCGGCACTATGATCAGGCCATCGAATACTTGGAGAGGGCGTTCGAGATGAACCCCTATTTCTATCGCGCGGGCAGCGCCTTGGGACGCCTGCTCATCATACGCGGCAAGCATGAACGCGCCGCCCAAGTCTTGGCCGAGACCATAGCCCGCATGCCCGACGAAGACGCGGCGGCCCATTACGCCTATGCCCTGGCCTTGAGCCGCATGGGGCAACGTCAGAAAGCGTTGGAGGAATACCAACGGGCGCTGGCCCTTGGCCTTTCGGGGGCCGATGCCCTTTTGGCCCGCTGGCAAACGATATGGTTGAGTGAGTGGGGACGTTATGGCATCATCGGCCTGGCATTGGCCGTAGTGCTGGCTTGGATCATCCTTTCCAAGCCAACGCCCCAGATGCTTACCCTGGTCGGCCTGGTTATTGTCATATTTATCTTGCAGCGTACCCTGGGCCGACGGAGGCGCTAGGAACAATACGTTGGCCAAGTACGCCAAACCTATAAAGGTTGACCGAAAAGGTGATTGACAGGGCTATACCTGCCCTGTATACTCGCACAAGGTGATGTCGGAATAATCCCATGAGGAACGGGAGGTTGACATGAGGAAGAAGCGCATTCTGTATATGGCGTTGGCCATCTGCTTGCTGGCGGCCATGCTGATCGGGCCGGCTGCGGCAAGCGCGGCCGCCGAGACCGAGTTCCTGACCCATAAGGTCAAATATGGAGAGACGTTGTGGTGGATCGCTTGGCGTTACGGCGTCAAGATTCAAGAAATCGTCGATGCCAACGGCCTTAAGAACCGCAACGTCATCTATCCCGGCCAGGTGCTGACCATCCCCAAAGAGAAGGTGGACTATTTCGAATATGTCGTCGAGTCTGGCGATACGCTCCTGGAGCTGGCCCATCGTTTTGGCGTCAAGGTATGGGATATCGCTCGCTTGAACGGCATTTGGAACACCAACCTGATCTTTGTGGGTGACAAATTACTCATCCCCGGCGGGGGCGAGGGTGCGGAACCGACCGATGGCGGCCAGCCATCGGCTGGGGCGCCCACGCAGCAAGAGGCCATTATTATCTCTAGCCCCGCCATGGGCGAGGCGGTCAGCACGCCGGTGACGGTCACGGGTTGGGGCAGCGGCTTTGAGAACAACCTGGCCGTGGATGTGTTGGATGCCACGGGCGCCGTCATCGGCCAAGGCTATGTCATCGTCGACGCCGAAGTCGGCCAATATGGCCCTTACACAGGCACCGTCGCCTTTACACCGCCTGCGTCTGCCCAGATGGGCCGTATTTCAGTCTATAGCATCAGCCCGCGCGATGGGGCCATCGAGCATCTGGCCTCCGTCACGGTAAACCTGCAACCTTAGAAAAAACGCCAGATGATGGCGGGGCGGGTCTTCTGGCTCGCGCCGCAAGCGGGGGTATCATCTCCATGCCCCTGATGGTTGGCTGTGTGCAAGGCACAAGTCGGGCTTGTGTGTGGCTGGATCAAAGAGCCCCGGTTCCACATGACGTGGCCGGGGCTCTCCTCGTGCGGCGACCCATTCCCCGTTCTCAGGAGGACGGGCCAAAACCCAGCCCAAAGCCCAAATTCGGCAGCCGATCCATGCGCTCCGAACGACCGAACTGCATGATCTCGCCTTTCTCGTTCATCACGTCGACGGCCAGGCCGAGGGCTTGCAACTCTTTGACCAAGACGCGGAAAGATTCGGGAATGCCGAACTCGGTCACCGGCTCGCCCTTGACCAGCGCCTCGTAGGTGTTCACGCGGCCCATGACATCGTCCGACTTGATAGTAAGCATCTCTTGTAGCGTATAAGCCGCGCCATACGCCTCTAGCGCCCAGACCTCCATCTCGCCGAAACGCTGCCCGCCGAACTGAGCCTTGCCCCCCAAAGGTTGCTGCGTCACCAACGAGTATGGGCCCGTGGCACGGGCGTGCACCTTGTCCTTTACCAGGTGGATCAGCTTGAGCATATAGATAATGCCTACCGTCACCGGCTGGTCGAAGGGCTGGCCCGTCTTGCCATCATAAAGCCGCATCTTGCCCGTCGTGGGCAATGGCAGGTTGAATTGATGGCCGGCCGCCACAGCGCGCCGATCCAACTCCTCCCCCTGCAAGGTATCTGCGTCCTCTTGGCCGAGGTCGCGCAACCACACGCGCAGACAGAATTGGCGCGCCAACTCGTCGGCGCGAAGGCGCTCATTGCGTGTCAAGTCACTATCCTCATAAACCATGAGCTGATCGGCATCCTGCCCCTGTTCCTCCAACCAGTAACGCAACCAAGCGCGGCGGGCGCGGACATCATCGCGCAGGATTTCGTCAACCTCATCCGGGTCTAACCCCTTATCGCTCAGAAAAGCGCCCAGATAAATCCGCCGCGCCTCAGCATCATCCCACAAACTCTCGCTAGGAATGCCCTGCTCGGCCAGCCATGGCCATGTGCGCTCGGTGAGATCGTGCCAGGCGCGATCGATCAACCAGGCCCGCGCCAGCTCGGCGGCGATCTCGTCCTCGCTGGCGCCATCCGAGACGGGGGTCATCACTTTAAAGCCCAGCCGATGCGCAGCCCAGCCCAAGTGGGTCTCTAACACCTGGCCGACGTTCATGCGCCCGGGCACGCCCAACGGGCTGAGGATGATTTGAATCGGCGTACCATCCTCCAGGTAAGGCATGTCTTCGATGGGCACCACTTTGGAGATGACGCCCTTGTTGCCATGACGCCCGGCCATCTTGTCGCCCTCGGTCAGTTTGAGCCGCTGGGCGACGCTGACGCGCACCATCTTTTCCACGCCGGCAGGCAAGTCTCGATGCTCTTCGCGAGTAAAGACCTGGACATCGACGACGATGCCCTCCTCGCCGTGTGGCAGCCGCAGCGACGAATCGCGCACCTCGCGCGCCTTTTCGCCAAAGATGGCCCTTAAAAGTTTCTCCTCCGGCGTTAGCTCGGTCTCGCCTTTGGGCGTGATCTTGCCGACCAAGATGTCCCCCGGGCCGACCTCGGCGCCCACATAGACGATCCCCTCCTCGTCGAGATTTTGCAGCGCGTCTTCGCCCACATTGGGGATATCGCGTGTGATCTCTTCGGGGCCGAGCTTGGTATCACGGGCCTCGCACTCGTGCTTCTCGATGTGAATTGAGGTGAACTTGTCCATCCGCACCAGCTCCTCGCTGACCAGGATGGCGTCTTCAAAGTTGCCGCCCTCCCAGAACATAAAGGCGCACAGCACATTCTGGCCCAGGGCCAATTCCCCGTTCACCGTCGAGGAGGTATCGGCGATCACTTGCCCCGCCTTGACGTACTCGCCCTTTTCGACGATCGGGCGCTGATCGATGCAGGTGGATTGGTTCGAGCGGCCGAACTTGCGCAGCGTGTAAACCTCGATGCCGGCATCCCCCTCGATGACGATACGCCCGTTGCTGACGCTGCGGACGATGCCGTCGTTGTTGGCTATGACCACCTGGCCCGAGTCGATGGCCGCATAGGTCTCCATGCCGGTGCCCACTATCGGGGCCTCCGGCTGTATCACGGGCACGGCCTGGCGCTGCATGTTCGAGCCCATCAACGCTCGGTTGGCGTCGTCGTGCTCCAAGAAAGGTATTAGGGCTGCCGAGACCCCCACGATCTGCTTGGGCGAGACATCCATATACGAGACGCGGTCCACGCTCTCGATGAGGAACTTGTCGTACACGCGCGCCGATACCCGCTCCGTAGTGAATTGGCCCAGCTCATCCACCGGCGAGTTGGCTTGAGCGATCACAAAGCGCTCCTCCTCATCCGCAGAGAGGTATTGGACCTCATCGGTGACAAAAGGCCATACGCGGAAGCGCTCCACATCGAGCTCGGACAGCCTCTGGGCCAGCTCCTCGGTGACCACATCGCCCACATCGGCGAGTACCTCGCCGGTATCGGGGTCTATCACCCTTTCGCGCAACTTGCGCCCTAAAAGCTGCTGGGGATCGTTGTCGACCACCCGTTTCACCCTGCGGTAGGGCGTTTCGATGAAGCCATAATCATTAACCTGCGCATAGGTGGCCAGGCGCCCGATCAGGCCGATGTTCGGGCCTTCCGGCGTCTCGATGGGGCAGATGCGGCCATAGTGCGAAAAATGCACATCGCGCACATCGAACCCGGCGCGCTCGCGCTTCAGGCCCCCTGGCCCCAACGCCGAGAGCGTGCGCTTGTGCGTCAGCTCGTCCAAGGGGTTATGCTGGCCCATGAACTGAGAGAGCTGGCTGCCACCGAAAAACTGGCGGATAACGCCCACCACGGGGCGCACATTGATTAACGAGATCGGCGACACTTGCTCCGGATCGCGGGTGCTCATCCGCTCCTTGACCACGCGCTCCATGCGTAAAAAGCCGACGCGGAGCTGATTCTGGATGAGCTCGCCCACCGTCTTGATGCGTCGGTTGCCGAGATGGTCGATGTCGTCCGGCTCTTTGACGCCGTTGTTCACCTGGATGATACGCCGCACTAGTTCCACTAGGTCGCGCTTGGTCAACGTCCGGCGAGTGATGGGCAGATCGTTCTCCAGCCGTCGACTCAACTTGTAGCGGCCGACCTTGCCCAGATCGTAGCGTCGTGGATCAAAGAGCAACGATTCCAGATATCCACGAGCGTTCTCCAAAGTTGCCGGGTCGCCGGGGCGCATACGCTTGTAGAACTCTTCCAAAGCCTCCTCGGCCGACTTGGTCGGATCGCGCTCGATGGTGGCAGCGATATACTGATGCTCCGGCATGTTATCGACCGTCTCAAAGAGGGCGAAGAGCTCCTCGTCCGAACCCTCGTGCAG
>JACIWY010000251.1 GCA_014360745.1 Chloroflexota bacterium | reverse complement strand
GACCTTTTCCGCGCCGGTTTGGCCAACATCCAACCTTATCTGCGCAGCCTTGACGGCGAACACGTTGTCTGGTGTGAGGGCGCTTTCTGGCAGATCGTCCCCTTTGTCCACGGCCTGGAAGTGCCCCGCCCGGGGTGGATCCACGAGGCCTGGCGCGGCGAATTGATGGCCGACTTTTTGCTCACGCTGCGGGCCTGTTCCGGCCGCATCCCTCGCGAGCGACACGGCCTCTTTTCTATCGTCGCCTTCATACGCGATTTGGTGACCAAGATCGCTCGCCAGCGACCGGAGCTGATCCCCAGGCTGGAGCCCGCCTTGGAGCTGCTGAGTGAGCTCGATCTGATCTATGGTAGCTTGCCAGTGGCCTTTTGCCACGGCGATTACCATCCCCTCAACGTCATCTGGGGCCTGCGCGGCATCAAGGCGGTTATCGATTGGGAGTTTTGCGGGCACAAGGTCGAGCTGTACGATGTGGCCAACCTCATCGGCTGCGCGGGCATCGAGGATCCTGAGGGTTTGCGCGGCAGGTTTGTGTTGGCCCTCTTGAAACGACTCGGCCAAGCCGGCATCATCGCCGAGTACAGTTGGCTCTATCTGCACGAATTGGTCCTCGCCCTGCGCTTTGCCTGGCTCTCGGAGTGGCTGCGCGCCGGCGATGAAGAGATGGTCGAGCTAGAAACGAGCTTTATCCGCTTGTTGGTGCAACGGCGGGTCATGTTGCGTGACTTGTGGGAAATATAGGCGATAGCTATGCACTCTTGGTTATTCTGGCTCTAGCACCGATGTGTCCACGCCGCGCTCTTTGGCCACCCGGCGCAGGTCTGCCAATTCCACCGGATTGAGGGGGATCCCCTCGCGCAAATAGGCCTCGCGATTCAAACGCTCCTTTTCGCCAGGGGCATAGATGCGCTCCACGCCTGGCGCCCGGCGACAGCCGTGGATCTCGCGGATCGCCTTGTCCACCCGCGCTTTGAAGCGCGCTACCTCTTCGAACGCGCTGATCCGCAGCGCCAGGCAAAAGTGGCCGTCCTGCCCCGCCCTCGGCCCTCGCACCATGTCGCCCAGCTCCGTGCCATACGCCGCCCCTGAGAGCATCGAGGAAAGAATGCCCATGACCAGCGCCAGCCCCACCCCTTTAAAGCCGCCGATGGGGCGCAGCAGCCCATCGAGCGCCGCGGCCGGGTCGGTCGTAGGGCGGCCTTCTTTGTCCAAGGCCCAATCTTCCGGCAGCACGAGCCCCTTTTGGTGGTAGATGCGAATCTTGCCATGGGAGGAGCCGGCGAACGCGGCGTCATACACGATCGGCCCCTCCTCGCCGGCGGGGATGGCGAAAGAGACGGGGTTAATGCCCAAGATGCGTTCCGCCCCGCCCCAGGGCGCCATGGTCGGCAGCGCGTTCGTCGTGGCCATACCGATCATGTCATGCTTTAGGGCCATGGTGCTGTAGTAGGCCATGGCCCCGCAATGATTGCTGCCTCGGATGGCCGCCGCTCCCAGGCCCATGGCGGCGGCCCGTTCGATGGCCCGCTCCATGGCAAAGTGGGCGCCGATCTGCCCCATGCTATTGTCGCCGTCTACCACGAGGCAGGCGCCGTCTTCGCGCACCACCCTTGGCCGGCCTCGGGGGTTCACGCCACCCACCGTCAGCTTTTTCACATACTCGGGCACGCGCAGCACGCCATGGGAATGCACGCCGCCGAGGTCGGCCTCCACCAGCGTGTCGGCCAGCAATTCAGCATCCTTCGTCGACATCCCACAGCTCGAAAAAATCGCCGCGCACACGTATCGCAGCGCGCCGGCCTCGACGCGCACCTCGCTCCCTTTAGCCATGTGGCTGGCTCCTCTTAACGACCTTGCGCCTTCTATCTCGATCTTTTAGCGCACGCGCACCAGCTTGCGCAGACAACGCGGCTCCACGGGGGGCGTCTGATAGCGTCCGTAAAAACTAAAGGCCACCTCGCCGACATAGAGGTCGCCGTGCGAGTCGGTGGCCAGGCCGTGTGGTGCGTAGAACTGCTCCGGGCGCTCATCGCCCGCTCGGGTGCCGCCTATCCAACCCAGCAGATTACCCTCCAGATCGTGCACGCTCACCCGCGCGCCAATGTTGGGGTAATCCTGGTTCACCGGCAGCGAGGGCGGAAGCTGGCCGATGTAAACTCGGTCGCCGTCGATGTGCAGCCCGCAGGGCCGATGCAGGTTGTTCCATTGCGTTATATAGTTGCCCTCGCCATCAAAAACCTGCACGCGATGGTTTTCGCGGTCGGCGATGTACACCCGCCCCTGCGCGTCGGTGCACACGCTATGCACCAGGTTGAACTCGCCGGGCTGGCAGCCGTATTCGCCCCACGACCGTAACAATTCACCTTCGGGCGAATACTTGTGCACGCGAGCGTTCCCGTATCCATCCGAGATGTACAAGGAGCCGTCGGGCGCCAAGGCCACCTTGGTGGGGCGGTTAAACGGTTCGCCGCTTTGATAGGGCGCCGGGTTTCGCGGCGTGCCCAATGTTATCAAGATCTGGCCGTCGGGCGTGCACTTGCGCACCGTATGATCTCCGTCATCGGCACAGTAGAGATAGCCACCGGCAAAGGTTATGCCATGCGCGCGCACGAATAACCCCTCGCCCCAGGAACCTATCACGTTTCCCTCGCGGTCCAAGATGATCAGCGGGTGCTCCCCACGGCAAAAAACATAGACCCGATCCTGATCGTCGACCGCCACGTCGGCCACCTCGTGAAAGTTCCAGCCCTTTGGCAATTTGGCCCATTCGAGGTCGATCTCGTAGCGACAATCCCCGATTCCATAGACAGCAGCCATGATGCTTGCTCCTTATACATGACGTCATAAAACCATCGCGCGGGCCCATTCTAGCCTTGTACATAGACCGGCGGCAAACGCCAAGGAATTGAGAAACGATTTGGCGAGCCAAGAGGCTCACGCTCCTTCTCCTCCGGGGCTCGGGCGTCCCGCCCGCTTATAGTGCCTCGGCCAGCGTGGCAACGACCTCTTCCAGGCTCGGCAGAGGCGTTGTGTCCTCGGGCGTGCGCTCGGCCAACGTGGTGCTGGCTACCAAGCGGTACATCTCGGCGGCGCCGTGAAGTATATCCGGCGTGAGGCCCAGGGCCTCAAAGGTGGCGGCGATCTCCTCCATCTCGCCGATCCAGCGGCGGGCTTTGGCCGGCATGGCGGGCACGCCGCGACGCATTCTCATATAGAGCTCCGCCTGGCTCTCGCTTAACTCCTTGGCCAGAGGCTCGCTAATCCCTAATGCGTGCGCCGCAGTCAGCAGTTCTGTGCATAGCGCGGTGAGCCCTTTGGTCAGCGCCGCGTAGCACATTTTGAAGGCCGATGCCTGGCCTGCCGGGCCTTGCAGGTCGATCACCTGGAGCCCGCGCTCGTTGAGGGCCAGCATGATCGCGGTGTGCTTGCCCGACACATAAAAGCGGGTGCGCGCGTTCCCTCGCGGAGGAGGGCCGATGATGCCGGCATCGATAAAGCGCGCCCCGGCCAGCGCCATGATCTGCTCGATCCGGCGCGCCGTCTGCGGCGCGATAGCGTTGCAATCGACGTAGGCCACATCGGAGGCCGTCGTCTCGATGGCGGCTGCCACGCGCTCCGCGGCGGCCACGGCCTGGGCCGGCACCAGGATCGACAGGATCAGGTCGGCCTGTTTGACCATCTCCTCATAGCTGCCTACATCCTCGATACGGGCTTTTGCTGCAAGTTGTCTGGTGCGCTCGCTGCGTCCTTCCAGGCAGGTGATCACCCGCAGGCCATGCTCGCGCAGTCTCTGGCCCACCGAATGCCCCATATCGCCGGGGCTGAGAATCGCCGCGGTCTGCACCGTCATATCATGCCTCCTTTATCCGCCGTTCCCCTTTGTATCCATATCTTGATCTTAGCTAGGCCCCAGCAGGCTAAGCGGGATCTTGGCACAGTTGGCCGGGTTGGCCAGGCAAGCCAGGTCTTCGCGGGCGTCCAGTACCCGTTTGATCTTGCCGTCCAAAAGCTGCACCACGCGATCGCAATGCTCGATCATGCGCAGATCATGAGTAACCATAATCGCGGCTCGCCCCTCCAAGTGCACCAGGTCGGCCAGGGTCTCTACCACCTGATACGCCCGTTCGGTGTCCAAGCTGGCCGTCGGTTCATCGGCCAGCACCAAGGTGGGACGATGGATCAGCGCGCGGGCGATGGCCACGCGCTGTTGCTGCCCGCCGGAGAGCTGGCGCGGCAGGGCGTTCAAGCGCTCCTCCAGCCCCAGGCGCACCAACAGCTCGCGGGCGCGTTGCCGTCCGCCGCGATCGCGCTTGCCGTTCAGCCGCAGCATCAACTCCACGTTTTCCAGCGCCGTGAGGTAGGGCACCAAGTTGTTGCTTTGAAAGGCAAAGCCGATGCGCCGCCGGCGAAAGGCGGCCCGTCGCCGTTCGCTCATCGCGCTCAGCGCCTGTCCCTCGACCAACACCTCGCCGGTGTCGGGGACGAGCAGCCCCGCCAAAAGGGCCAGCAACGTCGTTTTGCCCGAGCCGCTCGGCCCCACCAAGGCCAGAAACTCGCCGCTTTGCAGCTCAAAGGATACGTCGTCCACGGCTATGACCGCACGACCACCGGCCACATAGGTCTTGACCAAAGATTGTGCCTGTAGGGCAATGTCCATGGCTCACCTCACGACGATAACCCGAGGGCGGTAAGCGGCTCGATGCCCAGCGAGTAACGGATCGAGGCCAAGCCGCCCAACGGCCCCATGACCAAAATCGACCCTACGGCGAGCATCGCCGACCGCGGCTCAAAAAGGATAGGGATATTGGGCGGGAAAAAGAGCGTTAGGCCCAAGCTTGCCGCCCCACCAATGGTCACGCCGGCCAGGTTGATCAGGATGATCTGGATGAGCAAGGCCCCGGCGATCAACGTCTCCGGCGTGCCGATGGCTTTTAACATCCCGATCTGGGCGACCTTTTGCAACGTTTGGATCTGAAAGAAACCGCCGATGACCAACAAGCCGATGAGCAAGGCAAAGCCATTCTGCGTTTGCAGTGTCGTCTGCTGTTCGCTATAGCCGGGCGTGTTCTCGTAAGCCGTGCGCCGATCCACCGCCTGGACGTCGTCCACCTTGGCTTCGATCAGTCGTCGCACCGCCTCTATTTGGGACGGATCCTTTAATTTGACGGCGATAATGTGCGAGGAAAGATCGTCCTCGCCGCCGCCTACCAGGGCCCGTGGCCGGATGCGCGCCCAGGTGACATAGGGCACAAAGACCGAGGGCCGGATCGAATATTTCCGGCTGTCGGTGATGCCCACCACTTGGAGGCGATAGAACTCCTCTTCACTGCCTTGGATCGAGCGAAAGGTGAGCCAATCGCCCGGCTGGGCCCCTGTGACCAACGCCACGGTGCGGTCAATAAGCACGTCGTCGCTGCTGCGGCGGCGCAGAGGCTCCCCCTCTAATGCTGGGGGCATGCCGGGCAGCCCCGGCTCCACGCCGATGAGCGATATGTCCAGCAGGTCACCGTTCACCGGAATCGAGGCCGCCGCAAAACCGATGGGCCCGACATCTTGCACCCCTTCGACGTTGCGCAACTCGCGCACCTTGTCGCGTTCCAGGCGGCTGCTGGGAATCGACAGCCGCGCCGTGGCCTGATAGACGATCAGCTCGGCATCGAGCTTTTGCAAATACTCCCGGTTGCCAGCCCCTAGCCCCTCGCCGAGCGCGGAGATAAACAAGATCAATACGGTAATAAGGGCAATAACCAAACTGAAGAGAAAGAAACGCCCTTTGTTCCGCCAAATCTCTTTGGCGGCCAAATGGATCGCGTTGCTCATAGATAACTCCTTAAAAGAAGTCGTTTGCGGCCACATCTTTGGTGACGAGGGGAAGAAGGGCAGCCGCCGATTCATCTCAGCGTATGATAATGT
>JACIWY010000250.1 GCA_014360745.1 Chloroflexota bacterium | reverse complement strand
AGGGGTATTCAGTAGGGGTCAAGGGCGGGTCGTGGTATACTTGGGCTCAACGTATCCTCACCTTTGGATGAGGGGAAAATGCCATGCGCATTGTCATGATCGGGCCTTTTGGCCTCTCACCCAAGGCGACGATGAGCGCGCGTGCCATGCCCTTGGCCCGTGCTCTGGCCGCCGAAGGCCATGAGCTCCTTGTGCTCATGCCTCCGTGGCACACACCCAAGCAGGCCGGTCAACGCTGGCAGGAGGGCTCCCTGACCCTTGAATATGTGCCCCTAGGTCCCCCTTGGCCGTTTTTCTCGCAGATGGCGACGGCTTGGCGGCTGGTTCGCCGGGCGCTGTCCTGGCAGCCCCACGTCATTCATTGTTTCAAGCCCAAAGGCTACGCCGGCCTGGCGGCCTTTGCCCTGTGGCATCTGCGGCGATTGCGGTTGACCGACGCGCGCCTGGTGGTCGATGAGGATGACTGGGAAGGCACGGGCGGTTGGAACGAGCTAGAGCCCTATCCGGCGTTGTTGCGTCGTTTCTTTGCCTGGCAGGAACGCTGGGGGCTGACGCACTGCGACGCCGTCACCGTGGCCAGCCGCACGTTGCAGAGCCTGGTATGGGCGCTGGGTGTGCCCGCAAAAAGAGTCTTTTATCTGCCCAACGGCGTCGCGGCATGGAGCGAGGCCGTGTGCGAACGTTCAAACGATGGCAGCCCTGTGCGACAAAAATACCACTTGAGAGCGCGCCCCGTGGTGTTGCTCTACACGCGTTTTTTTGAATACGACGTCGCCCGTGTGGTCGATACCCTGCGTGCCATCGCTGCCCAAGAACCAGAGGTTCGTTTCTTGGTCGTGGGTCGAGGTCTTTTTGCCCAAGACGACCGGCGCTTTGATGAGCTCATCCGGGCGGCCTATCTGCAAGAACACACGGTGCGCGCCGGTTGGGTGCCGGTGGAGGAGCTGGGTGACCATCTCTGCGCCGCCGATGTGGCCGTACATCTGTTGGACGATAACCTGGTAAATCGCTGCAAATGTTCGGCCAAATTGGTCGATCTGCTCGCCTGCGGGCTCGCCGTGGTGGCCGATGCCGTGGGGCAGAATCGGGAATACATTCGTCACAACGAGACCGGGGTGTTGGTGTCTGCCGGCAATGTCCAAGAAATGGCCGCCCAGGTAGTCGCGCTCTTGCGCGATCCGTCGCGACGCAAGCGCATAGGATCTGCGGCAGCCCGCGCTATGCGCGCCGAGTACAAGTGGGCCTCTCTAGCCCGGCAGGCGTTGGAGGCTTACCAAAGCGCTCAGGCGTCGTCGGGCTCGGCAGGGACGTTAGCTCCGGGGGCCGACTCATCAGGGGGATCGGGTTCGCGTCTCTCGATATAGATCTCACCAAAGGGCCGTTCTTGCGTGGCCCGCACCTGCTGCTGTTTAATCAGCTCCAACAAGGCCAGGAAAGTGACCACAATCTCCAATCGCGAGCGGGCTGTGCGCATCAAAAAGCTGAAACGCACGCGCCGCGCGCGCCGCACGCGGCTCAAGATCGCAGCGATGCAATCGGCGAGATGCACCGTCATCGGCGAGACGATACCGTCCACCGGAGGGGTCGGTGCGCGAGCGTCCAGGACGCGTTTCAGGGCGGCCAACAGCTCTTCGATGGAGGCCTCGCCGGGTTGTAGGCGAGGTTCCAGTCGCGGGGGCGGAGCGACGCGAGGGTAGGCGCGCCGGCCGGCCTCCTCGATCTGGCGGAGCCATGCCGCGGCCTCTTTGAAGCGCTTGTACTCGCGCAGCTGATCGACCAGGTCGCTCTCCCAATCTTCTTCCTCTTCCTCCTCCGGCTCCTCTGGCCGAGGCAAAAGCACCCGCGATTTGATCACCAGCAGGCGGGCGGCGATGAGCAAAAAATCGGCCAGGCTGGCGGCTGAGGCATGGCGCACTTGGTCGAGATGGGCCAGATACTGGTCTGCGACCAAGGCCAGCGAGATGCGGGTGATGTCCAGTTCTTCGCGTTCGATGAGCCGTAACAAGAGGTCCAACGGGCCCTCAAAAATGTCCAGCGAGACTTGATAGGTCGCCATTCTTTAAGCCGCCCCGCGCCTAACCCCGGCGAACGTCCAGATCGAGCACAAAGAAGCCGGTGATCACCTGGAGGCGCCGCTCGGCCTGCTCATAATTGTCGCTGCGGCGATTCAAGGTGCTCAAAAAGACATCCTCCTTTTCTCCCCAGAGCTTGGCCGAGGTCAAAAAGCCGGTCGAAGAGATCGACACCCCCACATCTTGCGGGACGATAAGGTCCACGTCGGCGACCCCGCCATAGATGCGCAACGTGGTCTCATAAGCCGGGAGCTCGGCTTCGGTCAAATCGAGGCGCACATCTCCCACCCCGATCCAGATCTCTTCATCGGTCACCGTCCACGGGCCACGGCGGCGAATGTCGCCCAAGAGGCGCTGATTGACGCGCCGCTCTGGCCCGACCATGTGCGGGCGCACGATCAACCAGATGCCCACAAGGATCAGGAATACCGGCCAACAGAAGGCGCCTACGTTGAGGGCCAATAGCCGACTCAAGAGCAATAGGATACCCAACCCAAGCAGCACCAACCCCAAGACCAGCCGCCCCTCGTTTCTCATCGTTTTCTCCTTTGCGACGCGATTATACCACGCCCCCGCTCAGGCCCACACCGGGAATGCGCATCCCCGCCGTGGCCTTATCGTCATTACGTACGAGGGCGTAAAAGGTTGTGTTTAGGTGCCCAGAGCAGGGCAAACGCATCCTCGCCCGCTAACCTCGCAGGGCAAGCCCCCGCGCCCCGGCCCAGTACGTGATTGTCGTAGCCCGAGGTGTCTTGCTCTGGCATTCTGCGTCTTGGTGGGGTACAATGGCCTCCGATCCTGCGAGCCCGTGGAGGAAGCATGTCGACACCATCTTTGGAAAACGACCTGCTGCGCTTGGAACTGTCGGCGCAAAGCGGCGCCTGGATGCTGTTGGACAAACGGGCCGATGTCCGTTGGGGCAATGTCCATCAGCCCGAACCTTGGGTTTATCTCCGTCATGGCGGGGAGGCGATTCCCCTTACGCTGGCCTCGGTGGAAGAGATCGAGGCGGGCCTCTCTTGTCGCTTTGTAGATACAACCGGCGCCGTACAGCCGTTGAGGTTGGTATTTCGCCTAACGGAGGATGCCCTGCTGGCCTATATCGTGCCGGATGAGAACTCGCCCTTCTCGGCGGTCGAGCTTTTCACCAGCGGGCTGGCGGCCGATGCCACGGAGGGCGGCGATGCATTGGCGCCGGTGCGCATGGGCCTCCTCCTTCCCGCCTGGGGCGATGAGCCTTGCGAGCTCCATCTGGATACTTATGCCTACGAGGGGACGCATATGGCCATGGCCGGGCTGTTCAAAGCCGGTGCTGCCTTGATGCTCACTTGGGGCGACCCCTATATCACCTTGAACCTATCCCGCCACACCAAGGGCGTCCCGGCGCCCCTGGTGTGTATGAGCCTCACATTGGCCAAGACCGCGCGCTCGTTGGCACTCTATCCTTTGGGCCCGGGCGATCTGACGACGTTGGCCCGTGCCTATCGGCGCCGCGTCGAGGCCCTTGGGTACTGCGAGACATGGGCGGAAAAGCTCCTGACGCGCCCGCAGGCCGTCGCCTTGTTCGGCGCCTGCAATTTCAAGCTCTGGCATGCCCTCGCGCGGCGCATCGACGAAAACCTGGTGGAGCAATCGGTGACGGTGCGCTGGACCTTTGACGAAGTGGCCCGGATCGCCGAACATCTCAAATACGATCTGGAGCTGGACGATGTCCTCTTTCACCTCGGTGGGTGGACGCGATACGGCTACGATGTCCGGCATCCCGATATCTGGCCGCCCAACCCCGAATGCGGCGGTCTGGAAGGGTTGATCGATTGCGCCCGGCGGGTGCAGGCTTGTGGCTATCTCTTTTGCCTGCATGATAACTATCAAGACATGTACCGCGATTCGCCCTCGTGGGACGAGGCCTGGTTGGAGAAGGATGCCGACGGCTCGCCGCACAAGGGCGGCGTGTGGCTCGGCGGCCAGGCTTATTACACCTGCGCCCGCGAGGCGCTCAAGCTGGCCCAACGGGAGGAAAACTTGCCGGCGGTGCGCGATGCCATCGCGCCGGATCTCTATTTCATCGACACGACCTACGCCGTAGGGCCGCAAGAGTGTTACGATCCGCGCCACCCCTTGACCAGGCAGGAGGACATCGCTTGGAAGATCGCCCTGTCCGACTATGCGCGGAATTTGTTTGGGCTTTTTGGCTCCGAGTGCGGTCGCGAGTGGGCGGTGCCTCATGCCGACTTTTTCGAGGGGTTGGCTTCGGTGAGCGGCCGTTATTATCATCGCCTCGACCCCGGGGCCCTTGGCGCCCGCACGGTGCCCTTTTTCGATATGGTCTTTGGCGATTGCATCGCCATCTATGGCAAGTATGGCTACAAACCGGCAGAGATGGCCGAGCAGGTCATCCATCATGTGGCCATGGGCCGTCCTCTTTATTATCACTCGGTGGGCGATCATCTGTATTGGCAAGATGAAGTGGGCCGCGCCGAGTTGCCCTTCCCCGATGGCGATGTGGATCCCGCCGCTTTTACCCGCGCCCATAACGGTTGGGCGGAGGGGATGCACCTCTGGGATCGCTTCATCAAGAACACCCAGGAGGTGCTCGGTCCTTTGAATAAACGGGTCGCGATGGTGCTCATCGAACGGTACGAATTCCTCGACAACGAGCGTTTGGTGCGCCGCACCACCTTTGCCAACGGCGTTATCGCCATCGTCAACGGCAGTTGCCGAAGGGTCCAGGTGTCCACCCGGCTCGGCGGCAAGGTGACGCTGCCCCCTTACGGCTTTGTGGTCGAGGCGCCCACCTTTGTCGCTTTTTACGCCCTCTCGTGGGGCGGTATGTCCTTTGAGGGCCCGGCCCTCTTTACCCTGACCAGTCTGGATGACAAACCTCTGTCCAATTCGCGGCAGGTGCGCGTGTTTCATGGTTCGGGCGATGCCCGCTTGCCCTGGCGAGGGGGGCGGGTCGAGGTGCGTCGCCAGGCGATACTTTGAGGTGTTTCTATGGCTTCTTGTATCTTTTGTGAGATTGTGGCCAATCGCCAACCGGCCAGTTTTGTCTATCGCGACGAGCTCTGTGCGGCCTTTATGGATATCCAGCCGGTGACTCGAGGACATCTCTTGGTCATCCCTAATCGGCACGCGGCTTTCTTGGTCGAGTTGGATCCCCGAGTCGGCGGGCATCTTTTTGCCGTAGCGCAACGCCTGGCCCAGGCGCTGCGCGAGAGCGAGGTGCGCTGCGAGGGGATCAACCTCTTCCTGGCCGACGGAACGGTGGCCGGGCAAGAGGTCTTTCATGTGCATCTACATGTCATCCCGCGCCATCGCGGAGATGGTTTTGGCCTGCGTTTCCCGCCCGATTATGGCCGGCGGCCTCCGCGCCACGAATTGGATGCGGTGGCCGAAAGCATTCGCGCCGCCCTATAGAGCGCGGGGCATTTCGGAATGTGCAAACCTGACTCGTGCATTCCCCGAATGATGGGAGGATTCCTGTGTCCAAATGGCTATCCTTGCTGTTGACCTGCACCACTCTTTGGTTTGGTCTCTTCATCGGCGTCACGGCCCAAACCCCCGAGTGGCAGGCCATCGGGCCTTATGGTGGCCGTGTGCTGGCCGTGGCCCTCTCTCCCGAGTTCGACGACGATGGGACGATGCTGGCCGGCACCGCCAACGGTGGGCTGTTTCTTTCGACGGATCGGGGGCAACATTGGGGCCCTGTGCAAGATCTGCCCGCCGGGCTGATCATCTCTGTCGCCGCTTTTTCTCCGAGCTATGGCCAGGACGGCATGATCTTTCTCGGCACCACGCAGAACGGCGTGCTGCGTTCTGACGATGGCGGCCTGAGTTGGTCGAGCTGGAGCACGGGG
>JACIWY010000025.1 GCA_014360745.1 Chloroflexota bacterium | reverse complement strand
CAGGGCACCCCATATACCTTCCCCACCAGGTCCCACAACGCCAGCTCGATCCCCGAAACACCTCCCCCCTCGCGCCCCCAGTTGCCAAAACGCTTGATGGCCCGAAAGATCATGTCCACATTACAAGGATTCTGCCCAAGCAGAAAGCTCTTGAACTGCAACGCGTTCTCCTTGTGGCCAGCATCGCGCACCTCGCCAATGCCGTACACCCCCTGGTTGGTGTCCAGACGAATGATGGGATAATCATAGTTCGAGGCCACCACCGCCACACGCATATCCGTGATCTTGAGCTCCGTGGGACGTGAATAGGTCTTGATCGCGTCCTCAATACGACCAAGACGCTCTTGATCGCTCGTCATCGTATCCTACTCCTCTCATCTCCGGTACTGAGACAGTTAGCCGCCATCTTAGCGCGCTCTTTTGTCCCGTGCAACTCGGGGGCATACAAGGAAGTTCAGCACACCAGTGGGACAAGCTCCGGCGCGAATCGTCGCAGGTCTTGCCGTAGCCGGAGGACGGCCAGATCGCGTGCCCTGGCCTCGATTAGGATGTCCAAATCGGGGAGCCCCTGGCAGCCTTCCAGGAAGGAGATGAATTCAAAAGGATTCACCAAGTCGCTGTGCTCCGTCCAGCTCGGAGGCTGCACCCGCGAGGCGCCAGATCGAACGCGCATCTCGGTGCGCGGGCTGGAGAAATGCACCTTGGGCACCACTCCGGCCGGCCAGGTGCTCAGGGCTCCGCGCAGCGCCTCAAGGAACGGCACGCGCCCCGGGTTGAGCACTTGATGATGGAGATTATCGAACACCAAGGGCAGGCCGCAGCGCCGGTGGATGGCCAATACCTCACAATAACCGAAGCGCCGGTCGTCCTGTTCCAACGCCAAGCGACTTTGCACCCATAAAGGCAGAGCGTCAAAACGGCGGCAGAAGCGATCGATAGAAGCTTGCACGCTGTCGTATACGCCGCCCACGTGCAAGACGATCACTGCCTCGGGCCCCTGCCCCATGGCATCGAGGAGGGCCGCCCAAGAGGCCAGCCAGGCCGTCGCCGCATCAGCCTGTTCCTCGTTGCGAGCGTTCAGCACCAAGCTGCCCGGCGCATGGAAAGAGAGGCGTACGTCAGCCCGTCCGGCCAATTCGCCCAATAGGGCCAATTGCGCCTCACACTCGGCGAGGTCGAGACGGCCCTCACGACAGGCAAGAGGCCGCGGCAGAAGCCGCGCGTGCATTCGATACATGTGCAGATCGTTGGCTTGCAAATAACAGAGGATGTCGCGCAAACGGGCCAGGCTCACGCTGAGATGGGGGCGATCGGGCCAACGTCGGGCGTCGTGGGCGGGCAAATCGGGGCAACCAAAGACATGCACCGGGAAACCGAGCCGCACATCAACCTCTTTGAACGCCGGGCATGGACGCCAAGAGCCCGAGGGCTCCCCTCGGGCTCATTTCCAACAGGGTCGCTCCAGGGCGCATCAAGGCAGGATGTTCTCCCCCGATCGGCCAAAGTTGCTGGCCAGGATGGAAAAGTCGAACACGTTGATGTCGTTCGAGTTGTTGTAATCCGCTCGCGGGTCATAGCCCGGGTCGCCCAGGGATTTGGCATAGGTGCTGGCCAGGATGGAAAAGTCGACCACATCGATCGTCTGCGATAGGTTCGAATCGCCCTCCACGAGGGTGCCCATATTCACATAGTTCAGACCCAAGTGGATGGGTTGGGATTGGCGCACATTCCACAAACTGTGCAAATCGCGCACCTTGACATGATAGGTGCCCGAGACGATGTTCGTGATGGTAAAGGTGCCGGTCTCGTCACATACGGTGCCAAAGGTAAAATCGGGACCGCCTCCACCGGGGGTAGTCAACGTCACCGACAGCGGCGTGCGCCAGGCCAAAGAGGGCGGCGCGGGACGCCCCTGGAAAGAGACCGAGCCGATCAGCGTGCTCCCATCCAACACCAAAAGCTCTCCATCCACAGAGACGGCGGGAATCTCGACGCCATCGGGATTCCCAAGAAGCACTTCGGTAAACGAGATGGGCGAAAGCCCGCCGTGGGTGCCCTCAAAGACGATAGAGGCCAGCGTGCCCGTCCCCGTCACCGGCGGGGACGGAGCGATTTGAGACAGGTCCAACTCGATGGTGCCCGCGGTGTTATCGACCTGATTCGTGACCACGTTATCGGGCGATAGCAGATCGCCAAGGGCGATCTGGACGCCGGCTTCTCCGGGATCCGCGTCCACCACTTGGGCGAGGGTTGGGTCGAAAGAAAGCTCCACAGTGGCGCCATAAAGGTTCTTGACGTTCGAGATTTCGATGTCGACCGTAGTGGTCATGCCTACGGCGACCTCGCTATGGGTGGGCGAGATCCAGATGGTGGCCACATCGGTGGGGATCGGCGTCGTGGTAGAGGTGCTGGTGGGCGAGGGTGAGGGGGTAATGGTGCCATCGAACACCACCACGGTGCCGTCGTAGCTGGTCAGGTCGATGCTTGCCCCGGTCGAATCGCTTAGCACAAGTTGATCAAAGCCCAATGAGCTGCTGCCGCCACCCACGCCCAGGAAGGAGATGTCGATCAGGCTCCCGGAGCCATAAAAGGCAAGATCTGGGAAAGCGAAGGAAACGGTGATGGCAATTGTGCCGGCCACATTATCCACGGTTTGAAGGAAAAAACCGTCGATGGAGGTCACCGTCTGCGACAAGGCAGAGCCCACGCCGACCTGTACGCCGGGTTGCCCGAGGTCGGCATCTTGCACCTGGAGGAGCGTGGGGTCAAAACGTACGACCATCTGCAACGAGTACAGATCCTCGACATCGTGGACCATCACCGAAACGGTGATGCTTTCTCCGACGCCGATCTCGCTGTAGGAGGGCTGAAAATCGACCCTCGTACCGGCGGCACTCAAGCCCAGCCAACGCTCCGCGCCGAGCATCCCCTCAGGGAATCCCATCGCGGCCAAGAAACAGAGCACGATCAAACCGATCACCAGCCACCCGTAACGCCGCAAAAAGCCCTCTGCATCAGGATTGCACGAGCGTTGTTCTGTGATCATCTGATCCCGTCCTTTCCAGAGCACACCCCGCTCTAGCAGGGCTCAGCGGCCGAGGGGCACATACCCCTTCGGCCGCCGAAACCGAAACTCTTCCCATAACCTACTACCATGGAATCGGACCAACTGCGCCATAGTTATTGGCCACGCGCACAACATCCAGAATATTGACAACCCCGTCCCCGTTGATGTCGGCACGGTAGGCGAACCAATCCGGATGGCAGCCATCGGACGAGGGCTGCCAGGTCAGGTCCCCTTCGGCGGCGCCGAATCGTCCGGAGACAAAGGCCAGGTCGATGATATTGACCCGCCCATCGGGCAGGCCGGGCACCACTATTGTGGGATCGCCCGGGCAGCCTCCAGCTCGGGCCACCGTGGTGCGCGGCCCGGCGGCGTCACCGGCGACGAGGATGACATCGCCCGCATCCACCACCGGATCGGCGGTGATGAGCAGCGTCTTGGTAGCGGTGAGGTAGCCCATATGCGTGGCGGTAAGGCCCAGATTCTCGCCCACGCCCACCGGCGAGGCAAAGATGAAACTGCCATCGTTCCTGGTGAGGGCCAAAAGCGTACTCCCATGACGAATCTGCGTGCCGGCATGTTGGGTGCGCCCCTCCAGATAGACATGTCCGGTGACCACGCGGGTATCCACGGCCACAAAACCGCCTACCGCGCTATGGGGTATAGAGTTTAACGAACCATCTAAAAGCGCCGTGCCGTGCATGCCCAACGGTGTCGCTCCCACGGCCACGGCCTGGACGCGGAAACTGGCCACCGTGCCGGAGCCGCTTTGGGGTGGCGTCGCGTTAGACTGGGTATAAGCCACATGGATGACTCCTGCCACGGTGTCCACCTGGTTTTGGGCCACCGCGCCAGGCGAGAGGAACGGCCCAAGGGCGATCTGTATGCCCGGAATGCCGGCATCCTCGTCCAGAATGGCCAGGATGGTCGGGTCGTAGGTGATATGGAACTCGACCCCTTGGAGGTTGGTCACCTCCGCGACCTTGACATCGATCTGGCGCACATCGCCCAAGGTGAGGCTGCTCGCGCCCGGATCGAGATAGAGCCTGGTGCGGGGCATCGGCAAAGCGGTGGGCGTCACAGTCGGCGTGGGAGACTGAGCGGGCGTCGGCGATGGCGTCGGCGACGTCGGCACCAGGCTGATCACATACACCGTGCCGTTATAGGAATCATAAGGCAACGAGGCGCCTTGTTGGTTGACCAAGATCGCCTGCTCGATCACGATCGGCGTGGTGCCGATGTCCAGCGCCCGGAAATGGATGCGCGCCAACACCTCTCCTGTGGGGCCGGGGACGGCGTTGAAGCTCAAGGTGGCCCCATAGGTGAGCTTGTCGCTGACGGGCATCGTGCTGTTGTTAAAAGGATACCATTCCTTGCCGGTAAAAAGGTCCCCTTCTTCGAGCACCCCCGAGCTGCCCGCCGCCAAGATCTGGATGACATCCGGATCATAGCGCACGCGCACCCAGGCAGCATATAGCGTGGGGGCATTACGAATGCGGATCTCGACCGCGCTTTCGCGCCCCGAAAGCACATAGTGGGCTTCCGGGTAGATCAAGACGATGGGCGTCTCCTCCGGGGTGGGCATGGTCGGGGCGATTGTCGGCGTGGGCGATGGCTGAATACAACATGGGGTGAACGTCGGAGTAGGCGTTCTGGTGATGGTCGGCGTCGGCGTGGCCGTCGAAAGGAGCAACACGCCGCGCACCAGGGCGCTGCGTTGGCTCTCCGGACAATCGATGTCGATACTGACGCTGTTGCTATCGGCCAGGATGGCCTCCGCCAGATCGACCGTGCTCACACCATGTTGAACGGCGGTGAACCGCACATCGAGGATATAACCGCTGCCGGTAAAGCCCTGCGGCTCGCTGCTATCCAAGGAAAAGACATGTTCGATGGTTCCCGCCGTTTCGTCGACGATCGTCCAACCGGTGCCGCTCATGCTGTCAAAGACGTTGCCGGCCGTTATTACGGCCGTCACGTCGAGGATGGCCGGATTGTAGAGCACTTTTAATTGGACACCGTACAAATCCTCGATGTCATCCACGCGCACTTGGAAGGCTCCCGAATGCCCGACCAATACCTCCTGGTCCTGTGGTTGGATAGAGAGGCATGGCCCGGTTCCTTGCCCCCAGACCGCTAACGGGCCCAAGTAGAGGGCAAGCAACACCAATCCCAAAAGCAACACACCCCAAGCCAATCTTTTGGGTGCTCGTATGCGTACCAACATTCTCACCCCCTTGGCCATCAGGCTCCTGCGTCCAGTAGGGGTTACAGGCCGAGCCTGTAACTCATGTCGTGTAGCGGATCGTCAATTTGGGCGCGTACTGCTGGTTCCACCAATAATCCGAAGTGGCAAAGGAATATTCGACCGAAGTAGGTCCATCGCCCTTGAGGATCATGCCCTGATTGGCGGCAGGGTTGGCCACCCACGCTTGGACCAAAGAGGTCACATCCCACTGGAACCAGGTGTTGATATCGTTAACAAATTGGCTGCTGGTGGCCGATACCGCCAAATCGGCGACTGGCTGGCTACAGCCGGCCTGCGCCCAAGGCCGGCCGGTGCGGGCCAATTCCCAGGTGGCCTGTCCTTCGGTCCAGGCCCGCAAAACCTCGTAAAGATCGACGGTTAGGTTGCCGGCGTTACTGCGGCTGACGGCATAAAGCGACAGGGTAGCGCTTTGGATCGTCGCGCCGGCAGGGAGGCCGGAAAGGTCAAAGCGGATGAGCGACGAACGCACATGGCCCTGGCGCACGGTCATGGTCACATTGCCGCCATAGTTAGTCGTCGGTTGCCACTGGCTGATATAGGTGTCCTGGGTGCCGCTATAGCCCAGGTTCCCCTCTTGCAGCACGATCGTCGTGCCCCCAGGAAGGGGGGTAAAAGTGGCCGTCGGCGACGGCCCCGGCGTGGCCGAGGCGAGCGGCGTGAAAGTGGGCGTGGGCAAGGCGCCATAGATGTAGCGCACGACGAGCCTGGGCCTCAGATTGCGAATGCTGTATTCGCTGCTCCAGAAGCTCATCTCCACCGTATTGCCCGTGGCATCGAGGAGCATACCATAGTTGGGGCGGGCGCCGTTCACCCATTGTTGCACCAACGAGGTGACATCAAAGGCGTACCAGGTGTTCGTCGCCGAGACCAATTGCGAGCCCACGGGGACGGCATCTCGATCGTTGGTTGTGTCCTCGGCACCCGGCAGCCCCCAAGGCACATCGGTGCGCGCTACGTCCCAAGAAGTCTCCATCTCTTGCCACAAGCGCTTGAGGCCGTATACGCTCACCGTCATATCAAAGGCATGGCTCTTGTAATGGCTGGTGTAGAGCTCCAGCTTGGCCTCCAGGATCGTTACTCCGGCGGGGATGCTAGAGACATCAAAATAAACGATTGGCCGCTTGATGCTGCCGGTGCGCACCGACAGGGCCCCTTGGTGGCCGTAGTTGGTCTTGGGTTCCCATTGGTTCAAATAGCTATCCCGGCAGCCCTCGTACACGCCCTCATTTTGTTGCAGCACTTGCTCCACCGGGGTGGGCGAAATGGTCGGCGTGGCGGTGGGCAAGCCGGTTTCCGTCGGCGTGGCGCTATGGGTCGGCGTCGGGGAAAAGGTAGGCGTCGCGGTGGGCAACAGGATCTCACAGACGATCAACGAAACGTCGTCCACAAAGAAGCTGGTGGTCTGGGCGCCATCGGTGACCGCCTCGAAGCATATCTGCACCGTCTGCCCCTTGTAGGCGCTCAGATCGAATTGCGATTCCTCCCAGCGCCCGGAGGTGGAGGTTTCGCTTAGCGTTTCTAACGTTTCGAGCAAATCCCCGGCGGCATCGCGCACACGCACATAGAGATAGTCGGAGGGCGGGGGCGCATCGTTCGTCAACATGCCCCACCAATAGGACAACAAGGCCTGGGTGGTCTCTTGGCCCGGCTCCGGATGGGCGGGGATGGTCACCTGCTGGCAGAGTTTGTCGTCGGCGTTGTTATAACCGCCGAACCAGGCGCTTCGTACGCCGCTATGCTGCTCGATGGTGGTAAAATTCACCGATCCGCTGCGTACCCAAGGCGGGGCCTCGTTATCTGTGATCTGCTCAAATCCGCCGTTTTGGATGCGATCGGCGCAGACCGGCGTCGGCGTGACCAGCACCCCCGTTTGGGTGGCCGTGCTGGTCGGCTCGGGGCCGATCGTCTCGCCGGGCTGCAGGGTTCGCGAAGGCGTGGATGTGTAGGTCGGCGAAGGGGAAAGGGTGCCGGTGGGCGTTCGGCTGGGCGTCGAGGTAATGCTCGGCGTGACCGAGGCTCCTTCAAGAGTCACGTCGATCTGCCCATGCTGCAAAGAGCGGGCGATGGTATTGCCGGCATGGTTCACAAGCTGCACTTCGGCCAGGTTGACGGCGCTCAAACCGGGGGTTACGCCGCGAAAGATGATCCAGAACAAAATGGCATCGCCCCCGACCCCTGAGGGATAGCCGGTGTTCAAATTGGCGGCAAAGTGCACCTGGCCAAAGACCCCATCGTCGTACACCCAATTCTCCAAGATCTGATAGCCAAGGCCGTTGAATACATCGCCGTTCCACACCTGGATGCCGGCGAGCCCAGGGTCGGCATCTTCTACATCTAACAAGGCGCCGTTATAGTCCACGCGCACGTCAAAGCCGTATAGGTCGGTGACGTTGTGCACCTCGATCTGCACGATGCTGGTGTCGCCGATTCCTATTCCCTGGGTGGCCGGAACCACGCGCACTTGGGTTTGTGGCGGGGGCCCGGGCGTATACGTCTGGGTGGGCGTGGGCGTCCTGGTCGAGGTGGGCGATGGGCCGGGCGTATGCGTGCGTGTCGGCGTCGGCGAGAGGAGCGGAGCCGTGGAGGGCGTCGGCGTACGGGTCGGCGTCGCCGTGGCCGGCGAGGGCGTCACCTCGATATCCACATAGGTGGAGGCATAGCTGAAATCGATGCTCGTGCCGTCGCGCTCCGCCAAGATGACCTCGACAAAAGACATGACGGCCTCGCCTTCCACCAGCCCCTGTAAGGGGATAGTGGCGATGGTGCCGCTGCCCGTCTTGCCCACCAAACTGCCGGTGATAGAAACGATATACTCGACAAGTCCGGTAGCGTTGTCGGCGCGGTTCTGGATGACGTAGGTGTCAAAGCCGGCGAAAATGTCCCCCGGCTGGATCTGCGTCCCGAGCTGGGCGCTGTCGGCATCCACCACATGTACCAGGCTGTTGGGGAAGCTCACGCGCAGTTCAACGGCGTACAGCCCTTGTACATTATCAACCATGACATCGACGGCGGTCGTTCCGCCGATGCCCACTTGGGCCGGGCTGGGGGCAAAGTACACGTCGGGGAGAGGATCTGCCAGCAACTCGCCGCCCCTCGACCGAGGAAAAGCGCTCACCGCGCCGGAAAAGATCAAGGTCAGGGCAATTGCGAGCGCCAATCCCGGCACCCATCGCGCAATGGGCTTGCTTAGGTTGCTTCGCTCCATATCTCCCCTCTCTCCATATTCATGGCCTTACATCAATATTCAGCGCCTCTGTGCGCACAGGCTGGGGTTGAGCTTGCGGGTTGGCCAGCAAGACCTGCGCGAGCTCGATCCTGGTTTCCCCCTCCCCTTTGGCCAACAGCGAAAAACTCGCCGCCACGGCGCGCCCGACAAGGGGCCGGGCCGGCCTCAAAAGGGTCACGGCGAAATCGATAGTGCCCCGTTCGTTATCGACCCGATTCACAGCCACAAAGGCGCGATCGCGCTCGCGAAAGGGCGGCCCCGGGCTGATCTGTACGTCCGGCAGGCTCGGGTCGGCATCGACCACCTGTACTTTCGAAGGATCGAACGTAAGGCGCACTTGTACCCCATACAAGTCTACCAACTGCTCCAGGGCAATGTCAACCCGAATCGGCCGGGTTCCCTGGATCACCGGCGCTTCGGGCCGCAATTGGACCGATGCCGGCGGTATCGCCGTAAAAGTCGGCATTTGTATTCGGGTCGACGTGCCCATCGCCGCCGTGGCCGTCGGAATCATCGCCCCAATGCTCAAAGGGCTCGGCGAGGGCGTCGACAGCGCCGTCGGAGGCATGGTCCTGGTAGGTAGCATGTCTGCCTGGGCCACGCGAGAAGGCACCGGCGTCGCTGTCTGGGCGGGCGAGGAACAGGCGACCGGTGAGATAAAAAGCATCAGGATAATGGCGTATAAAGCGCGTTTGGCGACGGGTAGAGGCATCGTTTTGCCCTGTTTTTCCTGGGTTTGTGGGGCACCGCCACGATGGCGGCGCCCCACAAACAGACGTTCTTTAGAACCACGGAACCGGCGCGGTCTCGTTAAAGTTGTAGCCCACGAGCACCAGGTCAAAGATATCGACCCGGCCATCGTTGGTGATGTCCGCGCGCCCATCCAGATCCTTCTTGTAATAGCACTCGCCGGGATCGAACCAATCGATGGGTTCCCATGGATTGAGAGGATCCTCAACCATATTGAAGCGAGCGCCCACAAAGGTCAGATCCAGGATGTTGATGACGTCGTCGGGCGGGCCGGCGATCGGCATCGTGGCGGTCGGGTAGGCGGTGCACGTGATCGGCGAGGTCACCGTCACCGAGGGGCCAACGGGGTTGCCGCCGTACAGCGTGACATCGGGCAACGAAATCGTGCCGGTCATCGCCGAGACGGGCCAATCCTCCTCAGCCCAGAGGTAGCCATCCAGCTCGATGCGCACATGCACCAGCTCGCCATAGCCGGCCGGCGGGCAGAACTCGTAGAACCCTAGGGCGTTGGTCCAGGTGGTCTGCCCATCATACTGGACGATCGCGCCGCTTTCGTCCGCACGGCCCTGCAAATCCACATAGCCGATCATGGTGCGACCTTCGAGATACAGCTCACCGTCCGTCCCATAGTAGGGGATCGACTGTTCGGGCGGCCCATCCGACAGGATGCTGTTCGCCAGATAGGTCGATACGTCTACGATGGTGATCGGCGTCGGCGAGGGCACCACGCCCACCACGCGGAAATTGATCCAGAAGAGAATGCCGCTCCCCGATTTGCCGGTCGGCTGCGAGATCAGCGTCGCGGCCACGATGATGCGGCCCGCTTCGTTGTCAAACTCCTTCACCGACCAAGCCGCGTACGGCCCGAACCAGGTGCCGTTGACGATTCCCTCGGCCTGAAGCGTGTCGGTGATAAAGTCGATGGTGATCTGGAATGCCTGCAGATCGACCACGTTCGAGATGACGATCGGCACAGAGACCAGATCGCCGCAAGCATAGACCGTGTCATCGGTGTCCACCGTCAGGCCGGCCACGTACACGTCCGAGCTGCAAATCTCAAAGGGATCGTGTACGCCGTCATCCACCGTCGCGCAGTTGGTGATGACGCCGGAGCCCTCCAAGGTGATGGTCACCGCGTAGGTAACGGTCACCAGCTCGCCGCGCGCCACCGTGCCCGTCCAGGTCACCACACCGGCCGAATAGCTCGCGGTGGGCTTGCTGGCGCTCAAAGAGTCTGGGATATACTCGGTGCCATCGGGTATGGCATCGGTCATGACCACGTTGGCATCTTCGGTGCCGTCGTTATACAGCGAGATGGTGTAGGTCAACACACTGCCATAGGCGCCGACGCCGGTCTCGACCTCTTTGGTCGAGTTGGTCAGCCGCGGCTCCGAGATGACCGTCGTGGTCACCTCGCGCGTAAAGACCTGCGTCTCGCTGGTGATCAGGGCCGTGTTGGTGATGATGGTGCCGTTGGCCAACGGGCTGTCGATGACCACCTGGAAGGAGATCGTCTCGCCCGATGCGGGCGCCAGCGGGGAATTGGACACCCAGGAGATCACCCCGCCTGCCTCGCTGCACGTGCCCATGCTGCAATTCAACGAGCCTGGGACGTAGGTGGTGTTGGCCGGGATGGCGTCCGTCACCTCGGCGTAGGAGGCCTGGTTGCCGACGTTGTTCACATAGACCGTGTAGGTCAACGTCTCGCCAGGGGCCGCCGTCGGCGTGCCGCCCTCGGTCTCGACCACCTTTTCGGAAGTCCAGAAGTTCGGGCCGGGGATCACGCTGGTGTCATCCCACTTGTGGAACGGCTGATGCACGCCATCGTCGATCGTGACCTCGTTCTGGATCAACGTACAAGGCAATTGACCGGGTTGAATCTGCACGACAAAGGTGATCACCGTGTTTACGCCCACATAGACCGGCCCTTGCCAGACGATGCCGCCGTGGTCACAGCCGGGCACGTTCTCCTGGAAGCTGCCGTTGCCCGCCGTGTAGGTCAGCGAGTCGGGCCAGTAGGTCGTGCACTGTGGCAGACAATCGGTGATGGTCACCGTCTCGGCGTTGGTGTTGCCGGTGTTGATCAGCGTGATGGTATAGGTGATCAAGTCGCCCGCCAGGGCCTCGGAAGGCTCGGCCACCTTGGTAGAAGAGGTCAGGCAGGGCTCCGACTCGACCTCGGTCTCGGCTCTGACGATCGTCTCCAAGACGTTGCCCTCATAGATGCGCCCCTCGTTGACGATGATATAGCCATCGGGGATCACGCTCTCGAGGACCACGTCAAAGGTGAGTGTGACCGGCGATCCGAGCGGCACGGTGCCCTTCCAGTACACCGCATCGCTGGTGGCCCACTGTTCAACCGTATTGGGAGAGCCGGTCACCGAGAAGGTGCCGGGCAAGATGTCGGTATACATGGGCGCCGTATCGCTGACCACGATCTGGTGCGCGTCGGCGATGCCGTTGTTGATCAGCACGATAGTGTAGCGCAGCGTCTCTCCGGGGCGAGCCGTGGCCTGATCGACAAGCTTGTAGGATTGGGACATGTCGGCGGCATCGATGCCGATGTCCAATTGGGCACCGGACTGGTCCTGGTTCTCCTGACGCACATCGACGCGCACGCCATACTGCACCGTCTTGGCGCTATTGTACGGGGCGTCCTCATCCCAATACGGGTAGGAGGAGTACTTGTCCCAGAAGTAGGTCTTGGCCGATTTGGGCCCGATGGTCTGCTGATACTCGGTGCCATTGTCATAGTAGGTCAGCGTGTTCTCGTAGGTCGGGTGCCCCGCCGCGCGGAAAGTGGCGTCTTGCATCTGCACGCGGGTGCGCCATACTTCACCGGTGGCCGGTTGCACCAACGGCACGGCATGCGAGTCGATGGCCAGCAGGAACCCTTCGCCGGGGTGCCACAAGACGTTGTTGTCGCCCGGGCGATACACCGGGTTCACATACCAGATCAGCAGGCCGGGGTTGTAGCGGAAGTACTCGACCCGCAGGATGTCATGCGCCGGATCAAACTGCGCCCAGTTGTAGGCCTCTTGCAGGCCGACGTCAAAGCCCGCTTGATCGTTGCGCCATTCGAGCAGGTAGTAATGCTCCGAGACGATCGGGCCGTCTCGCTGCCAACAAAGGACGATCGGATCCCAGGTCCATTCTGGCTCCTCGAGGTCGTCGGAGTCGAGGACGATGCCATCGCCCACCAACTCAAAGGTGTCGAGGAACCACCCCAAGCCTCCCGGGCTCTTGAGCCGCTCCAGGATAAAGTAGACATCGACAGCGGTGCCTTTGAAAGCGCCGAGATCCACCGAAACATGGACCCAGCCGTCGGCATTGCCTGGCACATCGAGCGACGAGCCGAAAGGCACGGTGTACACGCGCGTCGCCCAACCCAGCGTTCCGCCATGATCGACGACGACCACATAACCGAGGTCATAGTCCTCGATCAGGTCGTACCACTGCCACCAATTTAGGCTTATCGTGCCGTCCTCCGGCACGAGCAGGTTGGAGAGCAGGAGGTAGTTGGTGGCGCTGATCGGTTCGCAGCAAGGCACCCCCTCCGGCTCCGGATAGCAGGTGGGCACCCACATATAATCGCCGGTGTGAGGCGTCACATAGGTGCGTGGAGGCAGATCGATCCTGAGCGCCTTGTCGGCCGCCGTGGGCGTCTCTAGCTGGGCCAGGTAGACGCTGGTGGGCAGATCGGTGGTGGCATCCCAGACTCTGGGCGTCAGCCACTCCAGTTGGATCCGTTCCCAGGAGGTCATGCTTGCCGGGCGGGTGCCCATGGGCATGCCCAACCAGCAACCCTGCGCCATCGGGTCGTAGAAGGCCGGCGAGGCCTCGCCGACGGCATCCTCCATCTCCAGCGGCCAGGCGACATCGTCCACCTTGGGATCGGCCGCCGAGGGCACGTTCCAGGTATCAGGCAGGCCAAAGAGGTGCCCAAGCTCATGGGCCCAGACGCCTACCGGCGAATCCTCGGCCACGACCACGAACCTGTCCACATACAAACCTGCCTGGAATTCATAGGGCGTATCCAGAGTGCCGCAGGTCGACCAGAGCGAGTCGTCGCCATAGACACCACCGCCGGATTCTTGGCCGCGGCCGGCGTGGACGATGATCAAATAGTCCAGATAGCCGTCACCGCCGTGGTAGTTCCCCCAGCCGTCCGACGGCGTGTAGGTGCCACCCAATTGGAGGGCCACGGCGTCGCGGACAAACTGGTACAGATCGTCCGGAGCGGTATTGTCTACGCCGCCCGCGGGATCGTCGTCTCCATAGTCGGTGAGGTTCTTGCCGACGAGCTGCGCCCAGGGACGAACGGTGCCTTGTAGATCGGGGAAGAGCCCATCGGAGGCTTCTTTGACCCAGTTGCTCAACGACCAAGCGTTGGCCTGATCAAAGGCCAGCCGGTTGTAGTGCGCCTGGCTAAAGTTGGCCACCCAGTAATCATAGGGCAAATCGCTAGGCGGTGGCTGGGGAATCTCGTTGTGCTGTGCGTCGTCAAACTCAACGAGCAACACCATGACACGGCTGTGAGGGGGCTCCGCGCTCAGGCTCACTCCCTTCTTCCCAACCCTGCCGCCTTGAAAATGCCCGGCCAGCTTTTGGGCCAGGTATTGCCTATAGGCGAGAGAGGGATCCGTATCTTCCTGGCTGGCGGCGACGTTCAGCCGCTCGCCTCCGCCCTCCGCCATTTGTATTTGCCGCAACAGGTCTGGCCGTGGCGGCACCAAGTGCTTTTCGGCCGAGCCCTCCGGCGCCTGAGCAGACACCGCTGGCGCCAGGCCGGCCAACGCAATGGCCAGGACCATCCAGATACACAACAGTTTATAGATCCTTTCCATTAAGCCTCTCCTCTCTTTTGACAAGTGTCAATGGTGGCTGGGGCCTCGACGTTCGAAGGAAAAAGCGCTCGTTTCCTCCGTCTGCCAGCGCTCACCCGTTGACCCGCACGACATCCTTTCCCCCGCAATCCTTTGAATTGCGCGACATGACCGCGACACAAACGCACGGAGTTCGACGACTCGTTCTCGTTTTTCTTCAATAGACCACTCCTTTCGCCTGTGACGCAGCGTAGCGATTAAAACACCTTACCTAGAATTGTAGACCAAAGGCAGTCGCAGCTTGTAGCCGCTGACGCCGGTCAACACGCCGTCGGTCCATGTGGCGGGAGCAGGCTGAGGTATGCCGCCCGGCCACTCGACGATCAACTTTGTCCATTCGTCAATGTCGGCGAATTGCACCGGGCTGCTGCCATAGCCCACCACGCGGAATTTGATGCGGCCCAGCGCGCCGGAGCCCGTCACCGGCTGATCCCCTGGGCTTAGGGTCAGCAAAAGGACGCCGTACTCGATCGTCCCGGCGGTATTGTCCACGCTGTTGGCCGCGGTAGATGTCGTCATACCTTGGAAGATCTCGGCCGGGTAGATCTGCGTGCCGGGCAAAAGCGGGTCCGCATCCACGACCTGAAGCACGGATGGGTCAAAGTTCAGCCGGTAATTAACGCCCAAGAGCTTGCTGACGTTATCGACCCGCACCGTCACCATCGTCTCGAACCCCACGGGCACGTTCTTGCTCGCCGGGTCCAAATAGACGGCGGGCTTGGCCGTGTGCACATGAATCTGAGGATCGGGCTCGGCCCAAGCGGGCACCCCTGCGGCCAGCCAAGCGATGGCTAGTGCCGCGAGCACCAAGCCCAGGGTGCGCGCGGCATAGCCCCATCCGATAGATCGCCGTTTGCTCCAACCCATGCTATAGATGTCACCTCACCATTTTTTATTTGACAAAGTTGTCCATGATCAACGGCAAACACAAGCCGGGTGTCTCGGTAGGCTCCTCTTGGATCGTGCACACCTCCAGGCTTATATCGTCCACGTAAAAGCTGGAGCGGTTGCTTTCGTTGTTGTCGATACGGAAGCTGATGCGGATCGTCTGGCCTGCGTAGGCCATCAAGTTGTGCGTGGCCTGTTGCCATTGATCGGCCACGGCACCGTCGTTCAGCGTAGAGAGCACTTCTTGCAAGGTGCCCGAGGTATCATAGATCTCGACATAGAAGTAATCGTGCGGGTGGGTCGGCTCGACGGTGAACAGATACCACCAGTAACGCAGCGTAGCATTGACGGCATCGGCCGGGATGGTCACCGTCTGGTAGATGCCATCTTGGGCACCATCGTAGCCGCCGAGATAGGCCGCCTTGCTGCCGGTATGCGGCAGGATGTCCGGCTCGTAGGTCGTGCCGGCTTGTTTCACCCAGGGTGGGGCTTCCCCGCCGGAGAGCTGCTCAAAGCTGCCGTTTTGGATGCGGTCAGAGCAAAGGAGAACCGCCGTCGGGGTCGCTGTGGGCGCCGGCACCGTCGGTATCGGGGTCTGTGTCGGGGTTTGCGTCGGCGTGGCCGTGGGCTGCGCCGCGCCCCCCACGATGACCTGGCCGTTGATCCAGCCGATAGGCATGCTGACGCCCCCCGCATCCGTCATCAGCGTGTCGGGGCCATAGAACTCGACCAGGGTGCTGCCCGTCATCTGCGCGGTGAACGAGATCGCGGCCACCGTCCATTGGCCTGTTGGCCCTGGGGGGTCACCCATGTAAAGCAACGCATAGGAGAGATCGCCCAGGCCGTTATCGACGGTATTGCCGTTCGCGGGCTGGACCACCGGATGGCCGGAGAATAGGTCGCCAGGGGCGACTTGGACGCCCGGCTCACCGGGGAGCGCATCCACCACCTGCACCTTGGTGGGATCCCAACGCATGCGGACGCCCACGCCGGCCAGCTCTTGCACATAGGAAGTGCGAATTTGCATCGAACCGGTCTGCCCCACGGCCAAATTGAGCGTCGCCGGCTCGAGGTAAAAATAGGGCGTGGCGCTGGGGTCGATGGTCGCGGTCGGCGTTGGAGATGTGCCCGGCGTCGGGGAAGGAGTAGCGGTCGCCGTCGGGCTGACCATGGGGGTGGCCGTCGGGGTGGCCGTGTCTTGCAGCACTATGATGTCGGGCTGGGCGACGCTGCCCCCCAGAGAAATGCCATCGGCACTGGCCAAAAGCACGCTCTCGAATTCGAACTCGGCATCCCCCGACGCTATAGCCTGCAAATCGATAAAGAGGAGCACGCCGCTGCCCGAGCGCTCTACAGAAGGCGACTTTTGAGAGATACCGACATCGATGTATCCGTTAATGTTGTCAAAAGTGGGCAACACAATGTCAGGGCTTAGAAAAGTTCCAGGGGTCAAAGCGTTGATCTGGATCACAGCGGGATCAAAGTTGATATGCAGCTGAAAACCATAAAGGTTGACCACGTCCGATATCACCACTTGGACGCTCTGCGTCGAGCCCGCTGTCAAGCGAAGGGTGGAGGGATCCAGGCTCACTTGGGGCCCCGACAGGAGGGCCACAGAGGGACGCCTTCGCGCCGGGCCTTCCGCCATCGCCCACGATCCCGATAAAGCCAGAGCGATAGCCAAGAGAACGATGATCCCCAGGAACAAGCGTCCGCGTCCCGCCCGGAGCTGTGCGGCTCGCTGCAATTTATGTCCAGTCATATAGCCTCCTTCGCACTGCGTCACAGCGAATAGCATTCAGCTCTTACTAAAGCGACGATGAATCAGCTTAGATATGCTATCATAAAATCAATAGCAACGTCAACACCATAGGCAACATTTTGCCTGATGGGAAGCGCTCCATAATGGTTCTCACCTATAGGATATTTTCCAGCCAAAGGCCTGGCAATGTTTGCGGGCAACGCCAAAACGCGCGAGGACCTCTTTCGTTCTCGCCGAATATGACGCAACGGTATGGCAAAGGATACGGGCTATAGCCAAGATTTTCCGCGTTTCACAAAGAAAAAAAGCGAGAGAGCCGAATTCGGCTCTCTCG
>JACIWY010000249.1 GCA_014360745.1 Chloroflexota bacterium | reverse complement strand
CTTTGCCGCGCTGGCTAACGTGCCCCCAGGGACGCCTTTCTTCCCTGCCGCCTATCATCAGGGAGGCCCCCCTCGCTTCGCCCTGGCCATGGAGGCGGCAGACCTCGCACTCACTGCCTGTCGGAATGCCGAGGATGCCGCGCAAGCTTGCAATCGATTGACGGCAGCGATAGAGGGCGCTGCAGCGCACATCACAGCCGTGGCCGAGGAGCTACAACGCACCGGCATAGAAGGGACGCCAGCACCTCGTTTTGCCGGCATCGACTTTTCTCTGGCGCCCTTTCCCTCGCCAGAGATCAGCATCGGTGCCGCTTTAGAGGCCCTAACTGGAGGCTCTTTGGGTTCACCCGGGACTCTGGCCGCAGCAGCCCTCCTCACCGAGGCCATCGAGCGGGCGTCATTTCGTCGCGCCGGCTTTTGTGGGCTGATGATGCCGGTGCTCGAGGATGTCGTCCTGGCCCGTCGCGCCGCCGAGGGCCGCTTGTGCTTGGGAGAGCTTTTGCAATGGTCGGCGGTGTGCGGCACGGGGTTAGATACGGTGCCCTTGCCCGGCAACGCCGGCCAGACCGCGCTGGAGCGGGTGCTATACGATGTAGCCATGCTGTCCTGTCGGCTCAACAAGCCCCTCACCGCTCGGCTTATGCCACTGCCAGGCAAATCAGCCGGTGACCCGGTGCACTTTGATTTTCCCTATTTCGCCGACGGTGGAGTCATGCCCTTGCCGGAGGCGGAATCAGAAGGATGTCTGGGCAGAACGCGAGAGATACGTTGCGGTCGCTAACTCACAGAAACCGGGCACCATCTCAGCGGCGCTTCGGTTGCGACCAGTGTATGACCGTCCACTGTCCACCATCGTCTTTTGACATGTTCCGTCTATGATGTACACTGCCCTTATCTGCCCCTGGGAAGGGGTTCTCCTTAGAAACCTAGACAGGAGAAACATTGCTCGCCATGCCTGATCAGGCCAACGAAGCCGAAATTCGCGCCATCCTCGATAACCTGCAAGAAGAAATACGTCGTCACCGCCAGGCCTTGGGCGAGCTCGGCTTTTTCACGCCCCCCGATCCGCTGCGCACCGTCCGCGAACGCCAGTGGGTGAACAGCCACCTGCCCATTGGCTGGCCGGTGATGCCCAAAGGAATCATTCCCAAGCTCATCGCCTACGCGCAAAAGATCACCCGCCGATTATTGCGTTGGTACATCAATCCCTTGGTCGACCAACAAAACGCCTACAATGCCGCGGTGAGCGAAGCGCTGGCAGGAATTCACGCCCAGCTAAACCAACTCGATGTCCTCAGCTCGCGCCTCACGGCCGTGGAAAACAGCTTGCGTAGCTTGGCCGGCATAAAGGAACAGATAAACGCTCTAGAACAGACGCTGGCAAACGAGAGCAAAATCGGCTTTGAACGAAACGAGGCCCTACGCACTCACTTCGACGAGATCGAGAGTCGATTGGCAACCCATTTCCAAGAGATTGATACCCATCTTACCCAACTGCAAAAACACGCCGACGATCAAGATGCCTGGATGCATGATCTCGAACAGCGCAGCGATCACCTCAGTCGAGCGTTGGATGTGGAACGAAGCACCCGTGAGAGTCAGGAAGAGACGACTCGCCTGCGTCTGCAACGGCTGGAAAACTGGTATCGTAGGCTTGATATACCCAAGAATGTTAATTCACCTCCTGTGCCGAGGGATAGGACGGCGGATACTTTTGACTACTATTTGCTAGGAGCCCGCTGGCGTAATGTAGCACAGGTCTCTGCCCGATTGAGCGATTATGACGACCTTTTCCTTTCATTGCTACAGGCTGGAAGCAGTTTGGCCAATGCCCCGGTATTGGATTTGGGCGCTGGACGTGGAGAACTGGTCGAGCACCTGGCCGAACTGGGCTTGCACGCCTACGGGATCGACATCGATGCCGACGCAGTCTCGGCTGCACGAGACGCCGGCCGAGATGTTCGTATGGAAGAAGGGCACGCCCATCTAGCCTCTTTGTCCGATAACAGTCTGGCCGCATTGGTGATGGTGCAGGTCATCGAACACTTGGATGTAGAGCCATTGCTGGATCTACTGCGCCTGGGCCACCGAAAGCTATTGCCCGGCGGTTTGCTGGTGGCTGAGACGATCAACCCTACTTGCTTGTGGGCGCTCAGCAATTGGTATTTGTTAGATCCTAGTCACAAAACACCGCTTCATCCCGAAATGACTCGCTTCCTTTTGGAGCAGGTCGGCTTTGGGCAGATCGAAATACGTTATCTGCACCCGGTAAAACCGGAGGAACAACTGGAGCTCCCCAAGGGAGAAGCAATCGCCCAACGCAACATCGAACAATTGAACCGTTTCTTGTATGGCCCCCAAGACTATGCTGCTATCGCCCGCAAGGTGGGGGAGGAATAGGCCTTGTCGTTGCGCATTGTCGTTTGTTCGGGGCAGATTCCCTTTGTGCGAGGGGGGTCGGAGATATTGACTGACGCTCTGGCCGAACAGCTTCGCCGTCGTGGCCATGCCGTTGAGATTGTACGCATCCCCTTCCGCTGGTATCCCAAAGAGGAAATCCTTAAGGGGTATTTGGCCTGGAGGCTTATCAACTTGGAGGAGAGCGAGGGACAACGCATTGATCGCGTTATCGCCCTCAAATTCCCGGCCTATGTAGTACCTCACAGCCACAAGACGGTGTGGCTTGTACAGCAATTTCGTCAAGCTTATGACTTGTTCAATACTGAATATAGCCATTTTGACTCTTCTGCTGCAGATACCGAACTGCGCCAGACAATCCGGCACATGGATACGATCTCCATCGGCGAGGCGGAGCGGATATTTACCATCTCGAAAAACGTGGGCGCCCGACTGCGACGCTACAATGGTCTCGATGCTGAGACCCTCTATCCCCCACCGGCACTGGATGGACACTATTATCACGCCGAATACGGCGATTATGTTTTGAGCATGGCGCGCCTTAATCCACTCAAACGAGTGGATTGGCTTATCGAAGCTATGGCCTACACCAAGACCCCGGTGCGTTGCCTCATTGCCGGCCGTGGTGAAGAAACCGAACGCTTGCAGAGCCTGGCCCGTGAGTGGGGGGTTGCCGATCGTATCGAGTTCTTGGGCTTTGTCCGTGATGAGCAGGCAATAGAATTGTACGCCCACGCGCTCGCCGTCTATTATGCTCCCCTCGACGAGGACTATGGCCTAGCGACCGTAGAGGCTTTCAAATCCTCCAAGCCGGTGCTCACTGGCGAGGATAGTGGAGGGGTGTTGGAATTCGTCCATGATGGCCTCTCTGGCCTTGTTGTGCCCAGCAGAGATGCCCAGGCGCTGGCAGAAACCATCGATCATCTCTACGCACATCGCGAGATAGCTGCACGACTGGGCGCTGCCGGCCGAGAGATCGTAGCGCCGATCCATTGGGACGTAACCATTGAGCGCTTGCTCGGAGGTTGACCCAATGCGCATAGCCCTGTTCACGCCAGTGAATCCGGTACGCTCTGCACTGTGCGATCATATCGAGGGGCTACTTCCCTATCTGGCCGAACGCTTGGACATCACCGTAGTGACCAAGGGAGACTATTGCCCCACCCACCCCATGTTTCACCCCGGACACCCTCACTATATACCTTGGATCGATTACAAGACATTCAAGCGTCAGGCAGAAGCCTTTGATCTCATTATTTATCAGCTAGGCGACGAGGCCAACATTCATGGCTACATGTTCGATGCCTTGCACCGTTGGCCGGGCATGGTTTTCCTGCACGACTTGGTGCTACACCATGCCATCGTGGGGCTCACGCTGGCTCGTGGCGATATCGACGGCTATATCGCCGAATTGCGCTACTGTTATGGCAACGAAGGAGAGCGTATCGCCCAAGAGGTTATTGCCGGCCGCGGGGATATGCTCATGTTTCAGTATCCGGTAGTCAAACGAGTGTTGGATAGCAGCTTGGCCATTGTGGGTTTTAATCGTTATATGTGTGCTCAAGTTCAGCACATCCAGCCCGACACTCCCGTGCGCTATATTCCCTATCATTTCTATCTGCCGGAGGGATTCCCTATAGATTTTGATGGAGCGGCTTTTCGCCGTAAGCTTGGGTTGAGTGAAAAACCGGTCTTAGCTTCTTTTGGGTTCTTTATCCCCGACAAGCGCTTGAGCCTAGTGCTCAGCGCCTACAAACGCTTGCTAAAGCGCCATCCCGACGCGGTTTATATGTTGGTTGGCGGCTGGAGCCCTTACTACGATCTAGAAGGAGAGTTAGCCAAAGTCGGCCTTGCGGGGCGAGTGCGGCTCACCGGCTGGCAAGCGCCGGTGCCTTTTGTGCAATATATGCACGTGCCCGATGTGGCTATCCATCTGCGCTACCCACATATTGGGGGAACACTATACACCCCCATCCGGCTTCTGGGGTTGGGCATACCCACGATCACCAGCGACATCGAGCCCCTGGCTGAATTGCCCTCCGATGCTGTAGTGCGCATTACCCCTAACAACGCCGACGAGGAAGAGATGTTGACAGCAGCTATGGACTACCTGCTCACCCGGCGCGATGTGGCCGCCGCGATGGCCGAACGTGGGCGTCGCTATATCGCCCGCGAGCACGACAGAACCACCATCGTCGAACAGTACATAGAGTACATTTATCAAGTAGCCGCAGAAAAAGATGCCCTCACAGCTCGTGTCCGCACACGGATGGAATCATCCTCTGAGAGCTTGGCTAGTCAAGGAATGATGCGGGCTGTGGGGCAAGCGCTGGCCGCTCTGCGTGTGCCATCTGATTCTATATGGCTGCGACCCGTAGCCAAGGCCATCGCCGACTTGACCAACAGGTCCATTCTCGGGCAACCTCGCTGATCTTTGGGTGGAGACAAAGCTAAAGCTTCACCTGCCGGCTTTTGGAGGAAGATCTCTTGATCTCATTCCTGCCTGAAACAGTGCCTGTATCCCTCGTTTTGCCCACGTTGCTCGCCCTTGTCCTGTTAATCGGCTGGGCAATGGCGGGTCGCTTGGCATCCCTGAATATAGGCAACCCCCTAGAGCGATTCCTGCTATTTATATTACTGGGCGTCACGGCCATCTCTTGGGTGGGCGCGCTGTTGGCGGCGCTCAACTGGTTCCGACCATGGATATTATTCCCCGTTTTGGCACTCGTCGGACTGGGGCGTTGGTTGACGGCCCGGCAATACCACTCTTTGGCAGCGGGCAATGAGGATGCGAAACAAACCGATGGGCTTCCGGCACAAATTTTGAAAACGGAAAAGCCAATCCCTTGGTTCGCTCAGGTGCTATTGATCGCAATATTTATCGGCGCCGGTTGGTTGTACGGGCACCCGGCAGAAACCTTTAATCTGAGTGATGACTCGGCGGTGTATACCATAGGGGGAATCGTCCTGGCCCGCGATGGATCGCTCTTTTTCCGCCCACCGTCGGTGTACGACTTTGCCTCGTTAACCCCTATCAAGCCCGATGCCGAACAAACGATTCAATCCTGGGAACCGCAAGAAGATTTTGTCCAACAATTTTCCTTCACCGACTTGCTGGCTTCGGCCTGGACGCGGCACCTGGGGCCATTCTACCAATGGAGTTTGGAGGATGGTCGGTTGGAAATCGGCTTCCTACCTTTTCCCAAGGTCTGGGCTGCGCTGGCCGTATGGTTCTTTGGCCCAGCACGGGCCATATGGGCCGCTCCTCTCTTTGGATTACTCGGCCTATTTTCCTTGTTCGGGCTATTACGACGCAGTGTCGGTTGGGCGCCGGCCCTAGCCGCCGTGGCCTTGCTGGCAGGGATATTGCCCCAAGTCTGGTACGCACGGGTTATGCTTTCCGAGATTTTTGCCCAAACAGTGCTCATTGGCGGGCTTTATCTAGCTGCGTTGGCCCATAAGAAGGCAACGCAAGGCTCGCCGTTCGCCGACGACTTGGCCGCTTGGAGTGCGCT
>JACIWY010000248.1 GCA_014360745.1 Chloroflexota bacterium | reverse complement strand
GGGAAAATGCACCGAATGCACTGTCGGCGCATCCAGCGCCTCTTGGAGATCCATCCCAAAATCGACATAGTTCAAAAAGAATTGTAACGTCCACTGATCCTGGCAATCGCCACCGGGCGTGCCAAAGACCATAAAAGGCTCGCCCCGGCGCAACACCAACGAAGGCGTGAGCGTGGCCCGCGGGCGTTTGTGCGGTTGGAGTGCGTTAGGCCGCGTAGGATCGAGGTAGAGCATCTGTCCCCGGGTGCCCAAAGGAAAGCCCAGGCCACGGATCACCGGCGAGGAGCCCAGCCATCCCCCACTGGGCGTAGCTGCTACCATATTCCCTGCAGCATCCACCGCGTCGAGATGCGTGGTATCGCTAGTATGCGCATGAGAACCCCGCCAGGTAGGTTCTCCGGCCTGCCCTCCGCTCAGCATCTGCAACGCCCGCCGATTGGCCGCGCGCACATCGAAATCAAGGGCGTATTCCGGCGTCCCTCGCCCCACATCGCCCGGGCGCATCTCTAGGCTGGCCTCGGCCCCGATCAACGAGCGTCGCCTCTCGGCATAATCCTTCGAGAGCAGCACATCCAGGGGCACGTCATCCAGATGGGGATCACCGTAATAAGCCTCGCGGTCGGCAAAGGCCAGCTTGGCACACTCGAGCCAAAGATGCAGATAATCCGCCGAATTGTGCCCCATATCGGCTAGGTCATATCCCTCGAGCAGGGTAAGCTGCTGAAGGAACACCGGTCCCTGTGTCCAACTGGGGCATTTGTACACATCCAGCCCACGATAACTCACCGTCACCGGCTCTTCGACCGTAGCGTGCCATTCGGCCAAATCCTCTGGAGAAAGCAGCCCGATATGTTCTGCCCCGCTGGCGTCCAACACGGGGTTATCCTGGATAAAGCGCACCATGCACTCCGCGATCGGCCCACGGTAAAAGGCGTCGCGGCCCGCTTCAATGCCGGCGATGCGCCCTTTGCCCTGTGCAGCCTGCTCAGCGCGGCAGATCGCCTTGAGCGTCGCGGCCCAATCGGGATAGCGCACGATTTCCCCCACCTCGGGCACCCGACCGCCGGGGCAATAGGCCTCTCCCGTAGAAGGATAGAGAGCTGTGAACTTGTCCAGATTACCGGTCAGGGCGCGATGAAGGCCTTCGTACATCGGGAATCCTTCATCCGCCAGCTCGATGGCAGGGGCCAACACTTGAGAGAGCGACATGGTACCAAAGCGGGCCAATATCGTGGCCCACGTGTCTACTACGGCGGGGACACAAGCCGGCAAGTAGCCATCGCCGGGGATTAAATCGATACCCTGTTCCCGACACCAATCGATGGTAAAAGCTGCCGGGCTCCAGCCCATGCCGCTGATGGCATAGGGCTTGCGCTCTCGGGCCGAATAGACCAACGTAGGCACCTCGCCGCCCAGGCCGTTGCTTTGCGGTTCCAGCAAGGCCAGGCAAAACCCCATGGCTGCAGCGGCATCCATGGCGTTGCCGCCTGCCTCCATGATGCGAAAGCCGGCTGCCGTGGCCAAATAATGGCCTGAGGTCAACACGCCGCGCTTGCCGCGTACAATCGGTCGAGTGGTAAAGGGGGACATGTCGACTCCTTATTTGTTGAATGGATTTACACACACTTTTGCAACACGCGCTGTATCTCTAATTGCAGCTCGGTCGTCACCCGCTCGCTACGCTGAAAATGTTCGCGTACTACGTCATCGACGAAAAAGGCCAGCTCAAAGCGCAGCTTGGTGTCGGTGATCTCCAACAGTTTCGGGGTAGGTAATTGCCAATGGCTCACGCGCAGCAAAAAGCTCTCGGAAAAGTAACGCTCGATATCGTGCAGACGTTGGGCCAGATTGACGCTCCGCTCGTCGTCCGGGCGAAGATGGTAGAGGCGATACAACGCGCGGTAGACAAAAACGATGTTGCGATGCCAGATGGTATACATCCGCCTATAGTCGGCATACGTGGCATGGTCACGAAACTGGGTATAATCGAGGCTCCTTTCCGGCTGGAGATTGAAGGGACGCCCTTCTCGCACTTCCTCACGCCGAACCATAGGTTGCATCGGCGCACCTGGCGCCCTGCAGAAAGCCAATTCCTCTAAGGTCAACCGCCCATCATGCAACAAATCTCGCTTTACGAACTGGGCAATAGAGGCCTCGTACGAAGCATCCGTCAACTCGGCTTCGATGACGCGCACCAAATAGAGCCAGACCGTGATCTGCTCGATCAGATCGTCGAATTGATCCATGAGCTGCCCAAGACGTTCGCGAACGCTTGGCCACTCTTCGAGCACCCGCCCCGTTTCCTCCAGGCTGCTAAAGTAGCGATAGGCATCGAGCAGCGCCCCGCTGAACGCTTCACTCCGCGCCCGTAATCCCTGCTCGACTTGCAAACGTATCAACTCGCCCTCCAAACGCGCCAGACGATCCTTCAACCAAAAGATCCGGCTCTGTTGGCCAAGCGTCGGATCCGGCAGGCACAACAATTCCTCACACTGCTGTTGATAATCTGCCATGCGCCGACGGATGGCCGGCTCCTTCTGTGACCATTCACCAAGGATGTTCTCATGGCTGTTGCACGCCTCGATAAGCAGGGCAATGGCAGCATGACAACCGACGTTGCGATCGATCGTAATGGGTAGAACGGTGCGTAACTCGACGCTGGGCTTGATCAGGTTGATGATCTTGTTAGCAGCCAGTTTGGCATTGGGCAAAAAGAGCAACACATGGCGTTTGACATCATAAAGCTGGGTAACGCGCACGCCCACTTTGCGCACCTGACAGGTCGTCCCATCTTCCAAAATGAGCAAATCTTCCTCATGGAAAGGGTCATCCAGCGCCATATAGGTGCCGCTAAAAAGCCCCTGCAGCGGCTCTTGGAACAAATACCCCAACACAAGGCCCAGAAGCCCCAGGCTGGCCAGCAAAGCGCTCAGGCTGCCTCCTAATGTAGCCACCACCGCGTTAGCTACGGCAATGGTAAGAATTACCGGGCCGATGCGGCTTAGGATAGGGATGATGACATCATCGGCCTGGCTCGTCGATTCCATCACCACCGGCCGCAAGCTGGCGATAAGGATCTCGCGCAAGATGCGCCAGGCCACGACGGCGCCCACGACGATCGCCACGCCATTATAGAGACGCCGCAACGTCTCTGTAAAAGGAAGCTCACTATAAGCTGTATTAAAAGCTGATATTAAACCATAACCAAGCAGCATAACCAACAACGGGCGGCGCAAGATGCCGACGATCAGATCGTCGATACGCAGCCGGCTGCGGCGTGCAATGCGCCATGTGATCCCAATGAGGGCGTAATAGACGATCAGGGCGATGACGATCCAGGCTAAAAGATTGGCCAACAAGGTGCCCAGCGGTGTCGCGGCCCAATTCAGCCATTCGGGCAAGACAAGGTTTAAACCAACAAAATGCATATCTCCCCCGCTGTGTATAGAGACTCGAACCTCACCGACCTCTCTCGAGCATACTCTGGGCACGAGCGTCCCGATTCTAGCTTGTTGATGCGGGCGCCGTCAATCCCCGAATGAGAACGGCTATCTTGCGCGCGAAATTCCTGTTACAATGTCCTCATAGTACACGTCGATACCGATCATGGGCAAGGAGGCTTTTACCATGAAGATCACCGGCATCAAAACGTTCATCGTAGGCAACCCGCCACCCCATCGCGGCGGACGCAACTTTGTCTTTCTCAAGCTTACCACCGACGAGGGCCTGGTCGGTTATGGCGAGTGCAACATGGCCCATCAGCGCGAACACGCCGTGGCCAAGCTCGCCCAGGATCTCGGCGCGGCGCACGTCATCGGCATGGACCCCTTTAACACCGAACAGCTCTGGGAGACCCTGTATTCCAGCGTCCATTTTTACCGCCACCCGGGCATCATGTCCACCCAAGTCGTGGCCGCCTTCGACATGGCCTTCTGGGACATCATCGGCAAGGCGCTGAACCAGCCGATCTATAACTTGCTAGGGGGCAAGGTGCGCGACAAGGTCCGCGCTTACAGCTATATGTACGCCTGGCGTCAGCCCCAGCCGCCTGAGATGGCCGCCGAGGGCGCGGCCGAGATGGTGGAAAAGGGCTACACGGCGCTCAAGTTCGACCCGCTGCGCCTCCCGCCCTGCCCGCGCGACATCTCTCTAGAAGAACTGCGCTACGCCGAGAGCATTGTCCGCGCCGTGCGCGAGGCGGTGGGCACCAAGGCCGATATCCTCATCGGCACCCACGGCCAACTCAACACCCATAGCGCGCTGCGTTTCGCCCGTATGCTCGAGCCCTACGATCCGCTCTGGTTCGAAGAGCCGGTGCCGCCTGAGAATCTAGACGAGATGGCCCGTGTCGCCGAGCACACCAACATCCCCATCGCCACCGGCGAGCGACTGTGCACGCTACACGATTTTCATGCCTTGCTTAAAAAGCAGGCGGCGCAAATCGTTCAGGCTCATGTTGGCCTCAACGGCATCCTGGGCCTTAAAAAGATCGCCGGCATGTGCGAGGCCAACTATGCTCAGAACGCGCCCTGGCTTTACTGCGGACCCATCGCCGGCGCGGCCAACGTTCAGCTCGATGTCTGCATGCCCAGCTTTCTTATCCAGGAGGGCATCCAGGAATGGGGCGGCTTTCACGCCGAGATCCTCAAGGAGCCGATGCGCTGGGAACAGGGCTACATCATCCCTCCCGACAAGCCGGGGCTCGGCGTAGAGCTGAACGAAGAGGTGGCGGAAGCTCATCCTTATCTTCCGCCCACGGCGCCCTAGAGGACAAACCCTTCCGAAGGAGGGCATTCGGCAATAGGCCGGCGGAGATGATTTATGAGCAATGTCGCCACGCGGTTGCTGTCTTTGATCCTCTTACTACAGTCCAAACCGCGTTGGAAGGCCAATGAACTAAGCGAAGAGCTCAACGTCTCGGAGCGCACGGTGCACCGTTATATGGCCATGTTGGACGAGATGGGCATCCCTATCTATTCCGAGCGCGGCCCCTATGGCGGTTTTGCCCTGCTGCGCGGATACAAACTGCCCCCTCTCCTTTTTAGCGCCGAGGAGGCCACCGTCCTCTATATGGGCGCTCAGCTTGTAGGCGAGCTGTGGGGACGCACGTATAGCGACGCGGTGACCTCCGTCACCGCCAAGCTGGACAACGTCTTGCCCGATGACCTGCGCGGCGAGGTCGCCGAGGCCCGGCGTAGCCTTGTCATCGGCGGGTTGACGGCCAGGGACTATCGCCCTTGGGAGGCGACCATCCATGACTTGCGGCGCTGCATCAAAGAGCGTCGCTGTGTGCATTTGAGCTATCGCAGCCGATCGGGCGAGGAGACGTTGCGTTGCGTAGCCCCGTACGCCCTCACCTTGCAATGGGGAAACTGGTACTTGGTGGGCTTTTGCCATCTGCGCGAGGAGCTGCGCACCTTTCGCGTCGATCGCATCCACGATCTGGTCGGGCTGGACGAGTATTTCGATCTACCTCGCGATTTTTCACTGCGCCAATATCTGGCCAAGACGATGGCCTTTGAGCCCACCCACGAGGTCGTTGTGCGCATCGATCCGCCGCCGGCGAGGCAAGTTCGCGCTACCCACGAACCTTGGATGCACATAGAGGAAGTGGATAGCGCTTTCACAGAGACAGGGGCCGCTTCCGGCTCACAGGGCGCCGTCATCGTGCGCTTTCCTGTTGCCTCCTTCGATTGGGTCACAGGTTGGGTGCTGGGCTTTGGTCCTTATGCCTATGTTCTAGAGCCCCCGGAGCTGGCCGAGCGCGTCGCCCGAGCTGCCGAAGGTGCCGCACGACGTTACCAAAAGCCCTCGGGCCCCTGACCTAGCCATCTTTCACCGCGCCAGAGCCCGATACCTCAAAGCTAATTCTTTACTATTTTCGAGGGAGTCCTCATGTTTTCGATCCGAGCTGTTCTCCGTCGCTCTTTGAGCAGAGTGGCCATTCTGGTATTCTTGAGCTTCACTAC
>JACIWY010000247.1 GCA_014360745.1 Chloroflexota bacterium | reverse complement strand
CATCCGGCTAGAGCGCCGTTAGCGGGTTGTGGGGCATTTCGGACAAAAAACCGGGATGCGGGGCTCTGCCCCGCATCCCAAAGCGACAACCCCTGTCTCACAACCCATACCATCCAAGGAGCGCAACACCATGTTGCTTTGCGTGGACATTGGCAACACGAACATCGTTCTCGGCCTTTATAAAGAGAACGACCTGTTGGCCCATTGGCGCATCAACACCGATCACGCCAAGATGCCCGACGAGTATGGCCTGCTCCTGATCAACATGCTCGCCCACAAGGGGTTTCGCGTGGATGAGATCACTGGCATCGCCCTGGCCAGCGTCGTGCCTCCGTTGACCGACATCTTTCAAGAGATGCTCGACGACTATGTGGGCGTCGAGACATTGGTCGTCACCAGCGGAGTCAAAACGGGAGTAGCCATCCGCTATGAAAGTCCACGCGATGTAGGCGCCGACCGCGTAGTGAACGCGGCAGCCGCCTATAGACTGTACGGCGGCCCGGCTTGCATCGTCGATTTCGGCACCGGCACCACCTTCGATGCTATATCGGCCAAAGGAGAATACCTGGGTGGCGCGATCGCCCCAGGCATCCGCGTGGCCGCCGAGGCGCTCTTTCAGCGCACGGCGAAATTGCCGCGCATCGATCTACAGCGCCCCCCTCAGGCCATCGGTAAGAACACCGTGGACGCCATGCGCTCAGGCATTCTCTTTGGCTACGTGGGGCTGGTCGAAGGGATGGTGGCCCGTTTCCGCCAAGAGTTGGGCCCGGAGATGAAAACCATTGGCACCGGTGGGTTGGCCCAAGTCATCGCCAGAGAGACCGACGTCATCGAACATATCGATCCCTGGCTCACCCTCAAAGGGCTGCGCATCATCTATGAGTTGAATCGAGGTGAGCGATGATCCTCCAAGGCGCCGATATCGTCCTGGGCGTAACCGGCGGGATCGCTTGTTATAAAGCGGTGGACCTGGCCAGCAAGTTGGTCCAAGCCGGAGCTTGTGTCGATGTGATCATGACCGAGGCGGCCTGCAAGTTCGTCACCCCCTTGCCCTTTCAGACCATCACCAAACGGCCTGTGTCGGTGGACATGTTTCAGTTGTTGCGCGAGACCGATATGGCGCACATCTCGCTCGCCGCGCGGGCCGAGGTGTTGGTCATCGCCCCGGCCACGGCCAATACCATCGCTAAGCTGGCCCATGGCCTGGCCGACAATTTGCTCACCAGCACCGCCTTGGCCACCACCGCGCCGCTGATCATCGCGCCGGCTATGGACGCCGATATGTGGGCCCACCCCATGACGCAGGCAAACGTAGAGGCCCTGCGCCGGCGCGGGGCGGTCATCGTCGGCCCGGCGGAGGGGCGCCTGGCCTCCGGGCGCATGGGAGCCGGCAGGCTGGCGTCCACCGAGGAGATCCTGGGCGCCATTCGCCAAACGCTAGGGCGCCAAGGGCCATTGGCCGGCGTCCGCTTGGTCGTCACCGCCGGCGGCACGCAGGAACCGCTGGACCCGGTGCGTCACCTCACCAACCGGTCGTCAGGGCGCATGGGCTATGCTGTGGCCGAGGTGGCCCGCGACTACGGTGCCCAGGTGACGCTCATCAGCGCACCGGCTGCGCTGCCGCCGGTCTATGGTGTCGAGATGGTTCAGGTGCGCACCGCCGCCGATATGCACCAGGCGGTCATGACCCATCTGCCTCAGACCGATGTGCTCATCATGGCCGCCGCTGTGGCCGATTACCGCCCGGCGAGCGTGGCCGAACACAAGATCAAAAAGGGAGAAGGGGGCCTTGTCCTGACGCTAGAGCGCACGGTAGATATTTTAGCCGCCGTGGCCGAAGCGCGCTCAACATTGGGCAAGCCGCAGATCGTCGTGGGCTTTGCTGCCGAGACGGAAAACCTGCTGGCCAACGCCCGGCAAAAGCTGGAGAAAAAGCGGCTCGACCTGATCGTGGCCAACGATGTCTCCTCCAGCGACAGCGGTTTTGCCGTGCCGGATAACCGCGTCACCTTTCTTTCCAGTGAGGGCGAGCCCGAACCTTTGCCGCTCATGCCCAAGGAGGAGGTGGCCGAACAGCTCTTACAGCGGGTAGCAGCGTTGTGGAGGAAAAAACATGGTTAAACTCGCCCCCGGCTTTCTGACCGATGTACCCGGCATCGAGGTGGGTCACGCCCAGGATAACGAGGCACTCACCGGCTGCACCGTCGTATTGGCCCGCGAGGGCGCCACGGCCGGCGGCGTTGTGCGTGGGCTGGCGCCCGGCACCCGCGAGACCGACCTGCTCCGCCCCGGCACGCTGGTCGAAAAGGCGCACGCCGTCTTGCTCGCCGGCGGCAGCGCCTTTGGGTTAGCCGCCGCCGATGGCGTGATGCGCTTCCTGGAGGAGCGCGGCATCGGCTATGACACGGGCATAGCTCGCGTGCCCATCGTGCCGGCGGCGATTCTCTTTGACCTGGGCTTGGGCAATGCCCAGGTCCGCCCCGACGCCGAAATGGGCTATCGCGCTTGCCAAGCGGCCGGCGCGCCCAACGAAGCCCAGGGCAATGTGGGTGCCGGCTGTGGCGCTACGGTGGGCAAACTGTTGGGCATGAAGACGGCCACCAAGGCGGGATTAGGCATGGCCAGCCTGAGCGCCGGGCGCCTGCGCGTCGCGGCATTGATGGCCGTCAACGCCTTTGGCGACATCGTCGATCCGACCACAGGGGCAATCCTAGCCGGCACGCGCAATCCCGGAGCAGCCGGGGGCTTTCTGGGCACCTCCGGCGCCCTGCGCAACCCCGCGATGCGGGCGATATTGGCCTTGCGCAACACCATCATCGGGGTCGTGGCCACGAACGCCTGCCTTGATGTTGCCCAGGCCAACGTCATCGCCTCGGCCGCCCATGACGGGCTGGCGCGCGTCGTCCGCCCGGCGCACACCATGGTAGACGGCGACACGATCTTTTGCCTGGCTACGGGCCGCGTCCACGCTCCCATGATGTTAATCAGTGAGCTGGCTGCTGAGGCCACGGCATTGGCCATTGTCAACGCCGTGTGGGCCGCCGAGGACGCCGGAGGGCTGCCCTGCGCGCGCACCTTGGCCAGAACCTCTCGCAGCGCCGGCTCCCAGGGCCTTTGACGCCGAGCTTTTAGCCACGCCTCAGGCTCAAAGGATCCTCGCCCGCAGCGTCTCCATGGCCATCTCGGGCGTGGCCCCGCGCTCGGTGGTGCGCAAATACAAATACTGATACACGTCGCGAAAGATGGCCGCAACGGGCACACCGATGAGCAGCCCCCAGATGCCCGCCACCTGGGCTCCCACGACTACGATCACCATGACCACCGCGGGGTGAAAACGCACCGCATTCCCCGAGATGCGCGGCACCAAAAAGATGTTCTCAATCTGTTGAATGGCAGCAAAAGCCACAGCCGTCCACAGGGCCTTGATCGGTTGATCTAACAGGGCGATCAATATGGCCGGGATGGCGCCGATGTAGGGGCCGAGGACGGGAATAAGCTCAAAGATGCCGGCAAAAGTGCCCAGCGCGATAGCCAGGTCCACACCGATAATGGCCAGAGCGACGGTGGCCATCGCCCCGACGAGCAAACACAACAAAAGCTGGCCGCGAATATAGGCGCTCAACAAATCGTCGATAATACGCCCGATATAGTACACATCCTTGCGCACCGCCTCGGGCACAAGCTGATAAAAAGCGCGCTGCACCGCCGCCTTGTCGTTGAGCACGTAAAAGAGCCAGAAGGGAATGATGATCATACCCAATACAAAGCTGATCGCTTGGGAGACGGTGCGTATGGTCAAGGTCAACCCGCGCTGGATGGCCGTTGCCAGGGTGGTGCTGATCTGACGAATGTTAGCATCGATGGCAGCGCGGATGTTCGGGGGGATGCGTTCCAGGTAACTATCCAGATCGATGGCGGCCAATTGCTCCAGGCGAGGGATATAACTGCCGGCCAGATCGATCAATTGTCGCACCTGGTTAGCCACCAGGGGTATAAAATAAGAAAGGATACCCACGACTGCCCCGATGGTCACAATATATACAACGACGATAGCGATCGGGCGCGCCATCCCCCAGCGCCGCAAAAAGCGCGGCATGCGACGATCGAAAAAATCGACAAAGGGCATCAACAGATAAGCAATAAAAAGCCCCACCAAGAAGGGTAAAAGCGCCGTCCATGCCAAAGAAAATAAGAGCAATACCAACCCAAGCAGCACCGCGATCAGCAGTGCCCGCAAACGCAACTTTGGATTAGAGAACCAGGTAAACACCTTACTCATCCCCACAAGTTGGGCAGTCCCGATCGGCATCATCCCATTCTGCGAGGACGCCCTCGTCTGCGAGGACGCCCTCGACGGCCTGGGCAAGATCGAGCATAGGCCCCGTGTCTCGCCTCAGATGGGCCAAAAATTCCACATTACCTTTGGCCCCCCTGATGGGCGAACGAACCAGGCCGACCAGCCGCCACCCCTGGTGCCCTGCCCATTCCAAAACACTTGAGAGCACCTGGCGATGCGTTTGTTCGCTGCGGACCACCCCGCCCTTGCCCACCTGCTCGACACCGGCCTCAAATTGGGGCTTGATCAAGGCCACCACATCGCCATCGGGCTTGAGCCAGCGCGCCACGTTGGGCAGGATCAAACGCAACGAGATAAACGAGACGTCGATGGTGACCAGATCTATCGGCTCAGGCAGCGAATCCAGATAACGGGCGTTTACGCGCTCCATGACCACCACGCGAGGGTCTCGGCGCAGGTTCCAGTGAAGCTGGCCATAGCCCACATCGATGGCATACACACGACGGGCGCCGCGTTGGAGTAGACAATCGGTAAAACCACCGGTCGAGGCGCCCACATCCGCCGCAACGCTCCCTCGCACGTCAAGCCTGAAAGCGTCCAAAGCCTTGGCCAATTTAAGGCCGCCTCGCCCCACATAGGGCAGGCTCTCGCGGATCTCGATCGTAGCGTCTTGGTCGACTTGGCGCCCGACCTTGTCCACCACTTGGCCATCGACCAGCACCTGCCCGGCCAAAATAAGCCGGCGGGCCTTTTCGCGGCTCTCGACCAGCCCCCGACGATATAACAACACATCCAAGCGGCTTTTGGCCTGTCTCACGCCTCAAGCTCCGCAAGACCGAAAAAAACTCTGCTTTGACGACTCTGGCGGTTCCGCTTATCATCTAGCGGGCATTTAATGCCCTATCCTTGCAGATGGAGGGGCCGGCGATGTTTCGCTCTCTGCTTCAAGCCATGCGCCCCAAACAGTGGGCGAAGAACGTGTTCGTCTTTGCCGGCGTGTTTTTCGACGGCCGCATCCTGGATGTCCGGCGTATAGCGGCCAGCATGGCCGCTTTCGCGCTCTTTTGCCTGCTCTCAGGCGCCGTGTACTTGATCAACGACCTGGCCGACCTGGAACGGGACCGCGTACACCCCGAAAAACGGCACCGGCCTTTGGCTTCGGGGGCGCTTCCTCCGCGCGCAGCCTGGCTGGCCACCGTGGTCATCCTCGGCGTTGGGCTGCCTCTCTCCTTTCTGCTCAAGCCTGCCTTTGGCGCGGTGGCCCTGCTTTATGTGGCCATGATGCTCGCCTACAGCTTTTACCTAAAAAATCTGGTCATTATCGACGTGATGGTCATTGCCGCCGGGTTTGTGCTGCGCGTCTTTGCCGGAACCATCGTCGTCGCGGTAACGCGCTTTTCGCCTTGGCTGTATGTCTGCACCACCCTCCTGGCGCTTTTCATTGCCATCAACAAGCGACGCCACGAGTTGCTGCTCCTGGCCGAAAAGGCCAACGACCATCGTTCCAGCCTTCAGGAATACTCCCCGCGCTTCCTGGACGACATGACCTCCTTGGTGGTGGCCACGCTATTGAGCGCCTATTCGCTATACACTTTTTCGGCGCCTAACCTTCCGGCGAACCATTCTATGATGCTAACCATCCCCTTTGTCATGTACGGCATCTTTCGCTATC
>JACIWY010000246.1 GCA_014360745.1 Chloroflexota bacterium | reverse complement strand
TCTTTTTCGTGCGCCGGCGCTGTCGACACGTCATTACGGAGAACCGGCGGGTGTTGGCCAGCATTAACGCGCTTGAACGAGGGGATATGGCTACCTTCGGGCGACTTTTAGGCGCGGCTCATGCCAGTGCCCGCGACGATTACGAGATCAGCACGCCGGAGCTCGATATGCTGGTGGAGCTGGCCTCCGGGGCGCCCGGTGTCGTGGGGGCGCGGCTCACCGGCGCCGGCTGGGGAGGATGTATCGTGGCGGTGGTGGCCCGGGCTCAGGCCGAAGCCCTGGCCCGCGTGGTGGGCGAGGGGTATCGCGCACGAACGGGCCGCGAGGCGACGGTGTTCGCTTGTCATTCGGCCGCCGGAGCGGGGTTGGTGTGGGCGGAGACGGTCTAGAGCGCCGAGGATGTAGCCTATGACCCATTCGGATCCGGAATCCGGCCGGCAGAGGCTTGGCCGCGCAGAGGTCGAGGCGCACATGGTCGTGGGTGGCTTCGCAGCTATCTTGTATGGCGAGCCACGCCTGCCCGTGGACATCGATATGGTCGTGGATATGCGGCCTGAGCACATTGTGCCTTTTATCGCGTCTTTTTCCCCGATGAATACTATGTGGATGAAGAGACGTGCGCGACGCGCTACGGCAGCACTATCTGTTCAATGTGCTCGAGTCCTCCTCCGAAGCCAAGGTAGCTTTGGGGCCTCTGCCAGAGGAAACCTTCACCCGCATGGCTCTTGAGCGCCGACAGCGACTGGCCTATGACCAGGAGGGCCATACGGCCGTCTTTATCGGCGAAGACCTCGTTCTGGCCAAGCTGTTGGCCTACCGTGCTACGGGATCGGACGAGCATTTGCGCGATGCCCGTGGGGTGCTGACCGTACAGTGAGGGAACTTATCTCGATGTGCTGTGCAGTAATACCCGATTCGTGGACGTCTTGCAGCCCCCGGAGGATCTTTGGGCAACCCTGGGCGGACTAGATGAAACAAGGAAGGAGTAGTCGGAGCAGATGACGACGGTAGAGGTTGTGGATGTCGTGGCGGCGCGGGCGAGAGAGGCATATCTGGCGGGGCACCATTGATCCGAGTCGATCATGATCGCCGTGGGCGGTTACTATCTCAACCCGCTGCCCGATGTGCTCGTGCGGGCCAGCGACCCGATAGCCGGGGGTGTAGGCGGCAGCCGGCAGGAGCTGTGCGGCGCCCTGGCCGGTGGAGTGATGGTGCTCGGCGCCTTATGGGGGCGCGTCTCGGCGCAGGAGGATGACAAAGTGGTCTACGATCTGGCCAAGCGCTTCCGCGAGCGTTTTGCCGCCACGTTCGGGCTGACCCAGTGTGGGCCGATCCGCGATGCTCAGCCTGAAGCGGAGAAGCGTTGTGGCGCGGTGGTCGAAAAGGCGGCGCGCATGTTGGTGGAGATGATCGAGGAGCAGCGCCAACAGACGCCGTTCCGCGGCGCGTACCCTTCTTCGGGTTAGGCGTCTACCTTCTTTTGGAGGCATATCGTGACCAATACACGTCTGGCTCGTCTGCGCGAGATCATCGCTGCCCAGCCTTATGAAGCTTTACTGATCACCCAAGCGGAAAATCGTCGCTATCTCAGTGGGTTCACCGGTGATACGGGGGTATTGGTGGTCGATCTCACGCAAACCTTTTTGGCCACCGATTTCCGCTATTACGAGCAGGTCAGACAAGAGGCGCCGGATGTGCAGTTGGTGCAGGTCACCGGCACCACCGCCGACGCCCTGGCGGATTTAGTTCGCCAAAAGGGGTACCGCGTTTTGGGCTTTGAGCCCCATGCCGTGACGGTGCAGACCTATGGACAGTGGAGAGAGGCCATGCCCGAGATCGAATGGGTGCCCACCGAGGAGGTGGTCGAGGGCCTACGCGCCGTCAAGGAAGAGGGGGAGTTGGCGGCCATCGTTGAGGCGGTGCGCATTGCCGATGAGGCCATGGCCCATGTCGTCGAATGGCTCCGCCCCGGCATGACGGAACGCCAGGTGGCCTGGGAGATCGAGGTGTACATGCGCACGCACGGCGCCGAGCGCCTCTCTTTCCCCACCATTGTGGCTGCGGGGCCCAATGGGGCCATGGCCCACGCTGTGCCGGGCGATCGGCCCATCCAGGCCGGCGACCCGATCGTCATCGACACCGGTTGTGTTTATAACGGCTATTGTTCCGACTTGACGCGTTCTTTTTGCCTGGGCCGAGCGGATGACGACTATCTGGCCATATGGAACACCGTCCTGGAGGCCCAGCTCGCCGCGGAGGAAGCCATTCACGCCGGCATGAGCGGCGTGGAGGCCGATGCCGTGGCGCGGCGCATTATCTATGATGCGGGGTATGAGAACAAATTCGGCCATGGCCTGGGTCACGGCGTGGGCCTAGCCATCCATGAAAACCCACGGGCCAGTTTCCTGGCCAAGGGGACTTTGCCCGCGGGCAGTGTGCTCACCGTCGAGCCCGGCATTTATATACCCGGCTGGGGTGGGGTGCGTATCGAGGATATGGTCGTCGTCAAGGAGGGGGGCTGTCGCATCCTGACCGGCGCGCCCAAAATGCCGTTGATCGGCGCTGCACAGTCGTAGAGGCCCGCCATAGGATATGAGCCGGGGATACGCGGGGCATGCCCCCGGCTCGTATTAGAGTTCATTCTGCCCGGAGGCTTGAACGCCCCTCAGCATCGTGATACAATCCAGCCTATCCGCATAGCCTGGGCAGTGACGAATGTGGAGGCATTATGAACGGTGTGCGCAGACTGGCCATTCCCATGGTCGTGGTAGCGATCCTCGTAGGGGTCGGGATGGGCCTCTTTCTCGGCTGGAGGGTATGGCCCGTCATTTGGTATGACACCGATCCTTCCGATCTGCGTCTCCAGCATCAGTTGAGCTGGGTCGTTATGGTGGCGGATTCATTGGCCGTCACCGGTGACGTGGACCTGGCTCGGCAGCGGCTCTTTGAGCTCACCGATTTGCCCGAAGCCTCGGCTAAAATGGAAGGGGCGAAGCTTCGGGCAAAGGCGGAGGCGGATTGGCAATGGGTGGCCAACCTGGTGGAACAGGCGGCCGTGGAACGGGATCGGGTCGGAGATATCGCCGGTGCGCTCAGGCTGCGGCGCATGGCCCAATCGTTGAACCTGCCCCTGCCCACCGAGGAAGAGGTGCAAGTGCGGCCGCCGCGTGGGATCGGGCCTGCCACCGTGCCTAATGCGTTGCTGGTGCTCATTTCCTTGCTGGCCTTTATTGCGGCTCTGGCCATTGTCATCTGGTTGTTGCTCAAGCTGATCCAGGCGCGCCCTGCGGCGGAGCCGGCGGCCGCTCTCGCGCCAAGCGGTGTGGAGAGAGTTCAGGGGCGCACAGAGGGTCCGCCCTCCCCGCCCGCTCCTGCAGAAGCCTATTGGGAGGAAGAGAGCGTTGCTGAAGAAGATGAGGAGCAGGAGGCCTTCCAGCCCTTTACCCCACTAGATGCCACCGGGCGCCCGTCCACGGCGCAGCCCCTGCAGCCGACGGCCATATCTGCCGAGGAAGAGGAGATCTCTTGGGAGGAGCCCGAGTCTATAGAGGAAGAAGAGGTCGAGCAAGAGAGCGCCAAGACCGTTTACAAAGAGGCGGCTCCTTGGCAAGTCGAACCGATCGCCTCACCTCTGGCACGCCCGGCGCCCGAAGGAGCGTTGGGCGTGTTCGAGGCCGAATACCGCTATGGCGATGACGATTTTGACACCTCTTTTAGCATTGAATCGGCCAATGGCGAGTTTCTGGGGGAGTGTGGTGTCGGCGTGGCCGATGTGCTGGACGTCGAAGAAGTGCAACAGATCGACGCCTTTGAGGTCTGGCTGTTTGACAAGGGCGACATTCGCACCGTGTCCAAGATTCTGGTCAGCGATCTGGTCTATGATGATGAGGAATTGCGCCAGCGCCTGGAGGATAAAGGGGAGCTCGTCGTGGCCCGGCCGGGCACGTTTGTCGAGCTCGAGACCCTGTCTTTACGTTTGGCCGCTGTCGTACAGGATTGCCGTTATCGCCAAGAGAGCGAATTGCCCGACGCTGTTTTCGAGTTTCTCCGCGTCGAATTGACGGTTTATGCGCCCGACGAAGACTGAGGGGGCGGTCGATTCGTTTTTTCAGGAGCGCACAAGGTTATGGCGACCATCGAGCATCACGGAGTTCCCGAAGGCCAAGTAGTTGTTGAGCGTTTTGCGGAGGGGCAGCCCCATCGGGGCAAGGTGTTGGCCGCGGTGCAAGCCCATGCCGACGATATCCCCTTTTTCTGCGGCGGAACGGTGGCTAAACTGATCGCCGAGGGCTATGAGGCTTATCTAATTCAGACCACCAACGACGAAAAATGCGGCCCTACGCCGAGCATCGGCGAAACGGTGCTGAGCAACGAGCGCGATGTGGAGACGCTGGCCCGCGTGTTGGGCTTCAAGTCGGTCTTTAACCTAGGCTATCGCAACCATCGCCTGGATGGAGCCTCGCCGGAAGAGTTAAGAGCGCGGATGATCTTTCTCTTTCGCCTGCTCCAAGTGGACACGGTGTTTACCTTCAACCCTTGGGGACATGGCGAGGAGAATCCGGATCACACCATCACCGGCCAGGCGGTAGAGGCGGCCTGCTGGATGGCGGCCATGGATAAGGACTATCCGGAGCATTTCGCCGCCGGCCTCAAGCCCAAGCGGGTGACCCAGCGTTATTACTGGGTGGCCCGCGAGGGGCAACCCTTTAACCGCGTGGTCGACATCGGGCCATGGATCGAACAGAAGGTGGCGGCCATAAGCGCCAACAAATCGCAGGGGCCAGGCGGTTCTCAGGGGTCGCGGCTGCGCGCCGCGCTGGCTGCCCGCGGATTGCGTTTGCCGGCGCTGGACGGCAGCGAGGAAGATGCCGATCGGGCCTATATTCGGCTCTTTCAGCTCGACGAATATCGAGCACTGGGCGAGGCGTATGGGCTCGAATACGCCGAGGCGTTCTATTATGTGGGCGATCGTCCCTCGACGCGCATCGAGGAATATATCCGAGCGCATGCCGTGCCGCTGGAATGACCCATAGGAAGTAATCGGTTGTGCCCAACCGGCGGGCTTGTGCCGATCGGTTTGGCTCAATGGGGCTCCGATGGAACAAACCGAGCTGTTTACCGAGATTGTGCAGCAATTCGCCCTATGGTCATCGAGATGCAGCGAAACCGCATTCTCTTGGGACGCTTTGCCATTGTCTCGCTATGGCTCATTCCCATCGGGCTATTGTTTTTATTATTTGGGATGACCATGATGGCTTTTCAGCGTTCCAAGGCTATGGGTTATGGCTTATTGTTCTGTTCTATCTTTATCTTCCTGTTAGTCGTCATTCTGTTTCGCGTAGCCTTTATTTTCTAGCGGGAACAAAAATCATCGATATCGCCGCGATCGGGACCTCTTTTATGTCAGCTAGGCTTGTATTTATAAATTATCTTTTTGCTATCTATATCCATTTCTGCTCTAAAATATAGGATAATTAGAATATTCTTATGATCAAGACTATTTTGAAAGGATGGTGGTTAGGAATTCATCGTCTGCGCTCTCTTCAGGATTATCAGAGGCTGCAGATTTTTCTTGCCGAGGCTACAGTTGCCGAGCTCAAGGCCAAAGGGATCGATCTATCTGCAGCAAGCGTGTTAGAGCTGGGCGCTGGGGTCGGGGGATATTCCCTGGTTTTGAACCGGGAATCAAGATCCTTTTTGGCGACAGATATGCAAAAGGATCTATGGCTCAACGGGGATGAGGTACCGTTTCAGCAAGTCGATGTCTTACGCCCTTTCCCTTTTGAAGATGATTCTTTCGATCTTGTCTATTGCAGCAGCTTGATCGAGCACATTCCTGAAGCGGGGAACATGCTCGACGAATCATGGCGTGTACTCAAGCCGGGTGGTGTCCTCTATCTTTCCTTTCCTCCTTTTTACTCTTTAGCCATGATCGGCGGCCATCTTTTTAAACCGTTTCACTTTTTGGGCGAGAGATTGGCCG
>JACIWY010000245.1 GCA_014360745.1 Chloroflexota bacterium | reverse complement strand
TGTTCTTTAAGACAACTTTTACCGTCTGTAAGAGAAGCCGTATATCCATCCAAATAGAATAGTTGCGAATGTAGTGCATGTCCAGTAGAACTCGTTCCTGATAGGGTATATCCGCTCTTCCGCTGACTTGCCAGAGGCCGGTGATGCCCGGTTTCACCGTCAGCAAGTTCATACCCCACTTGTGATAACGCTTGTGTTCCTCGGGCGTGATCATCCGTGGCCCCACGAGGCTCATCTCGCCACGCAACACGTTCAGCAGCTGAGGGAGCTCGTCTAGGCTGGCCTTGCGCAGGATGGCCCCGATGCGCGTAACGCGCGGATCGTTGCGCAGCTTAAAGTTCTGCTCATATTCCTGTTTCCAGACCGGATTCTGGGCCAAGAGTTCATCTGCATTAACGACCATGGTACGAAACTTGTAGGCGTCAAAGGTTTCGCCACCCAGGCCCAACACCCGACGGCGATATAATACGGGCCCCGGGCTGCTGATTTTCACCAGCAAAGCGATTAAAAGCAAAAGCGGTGTGGCCAAAATAAGGCCGACTAGAGCGATAGAGTAATCCAAGCAAGCCTTAAGAAAAGCATCTAGACCGGTTAGCCGTACTTGGTCGATGCTGAGCAAAGGCACATAGCCAAATTCCTTGACTCGGACGCCCGTGGTGATGATCTCGTACAGGCCCGAAGTGAGCCGAATGGAGACATCTTTCGAGGTGCCAAAGCGTTGAAAGATCTCGAGCAATTGTTCGCGCGAGATGGCGCTGGAAACAAGAATGATTTCGCGCACCTCTTTGTAACGCACCAGGCGCTCCAAGTCGTCGATGGAGCCCATGACGGGGGGCAATCCGGCGCGCAATTCTGTATTAAGAGGCCGTTCGTTGTCCAAGAAGCCGACGAGTCGCAGGCCCGCGGTTGGCGAAGCTGCCAATTGCTCCGCAATGGCCAACGCTTCTTCGTTCGCGCCCACCACGATCGCGTTTTTCACCAAATGGCCGCGGCGTCTCAGGGCGTACACGAATCTTCTCAACAAGAAACGCCCAAGCGTCACCGAAAATATGGTAGCAATCCATGCTGTCAAAAGCCATCCCCTGGCGATGATCAGCTTGGTATTTATAAAACCAGCGACAATCATGATCATCATGGTACAAGTTGAGGCATAGAATATTTTGGAGTATTCTTCAGTGCCTCCAAATATAGATCCAAAATTATAAAGACCGAAGCATATGAAAATCAATAGCGATACGAAAGGCAAGTAGATGAATATAGACCTATAGATGGGGAAGATCGGTTCAACTTGGTCAAAGATCGGTATGCCGCTGTGAAAGCGGATCAAATACGCCCCCCAGAGACCGCAAGAGATGGCCAAAAGGTCGGTCAAAACCAGGGCCATGACCAATGCGAGGGTCGTGGCTGGCCGGGAATGCCTTTCGCGAGTTTGTTCGAGATTAAAAACCGGGGTCCTGACTTCACTAGCCATTTTTAGCCAACTCTCCAGACGTGCTTTAGGGACAGAAACGAACCATTCTTGACGCGAATCCTTTATCGGGCCCAGCCCAGACTTTCGAGACCGATATCGACCGCTGAACGCCACAACGACGGACTGGCCAACAACATCTTGATGTAGGTCCAAAAAGGCCCTGGGCGCAGAGCCCATTCGCGGAAGGCGCGCCGTGCCCAGCGTTCCAGATCTTCGGCCCGCAAATGGGGATAATCGAGCACGGTGGACCTATCCATATCCACCTGTTCCCAGCGAGTGCCCGGCCGAAACCACCCATTCTCCACGACTTCGAAAAAGAAGGGGGTTCCAGGATGCGGCGCGGCGATGTGAAAAAGAGCCAAGTCCAAAGGAAGCCTTTTGGCCAAATCGATGGTCTTGCGAATGGTCTCTTCTGTCTCTCCGGGCAGGCCGATGATAAAATATCCCCAATTCTTGATGCCTGCGCGCTTGGCCCAGCGCAGAGCACGTTCCACCATCTCGATGCTGGTGCCCTTGCGCATGCGCTGCAACATGGCATCATCCCCAGACTCGATGCCCCACGAGATCATCCAGCAGCCGGCGCGGCCCATAAGGCGGAGCATTTCCTCATCCACAAAATCCACCCGGCTGTTGCACGTCCAACGGAGCGAATACCCCCGCTCCAGAATGCCCGAACAGATGCCCACAACCTGCTCGCGGTTCACCGTGAACAGGTCGGCGTACATATGGATGTTGTGCACACCCAGCGCCAAAAGTTGTTCGATCTCGGCCAAGACATTGTCAGGAGAACGAAAACGGACCGAATTCCCATAAGAGACGTGCTTGATGCAAAATCGACAGCTTCCAGGGCAGCCTCGGCTGGTGACCACAAAGGCATAGGGCCCGCGAACCAGAGGGGCACGATAGGCTTGCAAGGGCAAAAGATCATGCCTTGGCAAAGGCAACGTATCCAGGTCGCGGATATAAGGCCGATCCGGGTTACAGACAAGCTCCCGTCCCTTGCGCCACACCAGGCCCTTGATCGTCGCAAGGCGCGCCTCGATCGAGGTGGGTTGGCCATCTTGCCGGCACCAAGCGGGTTGCCATTCCGGATCTGCAGAGCTGAAGAGGGTGTACAATCGCTCCGCATGCTCTTGGGCCATATCCGGCCACCAAGCCTCCATGGTAGCCAAACCGTTTGGATCTCTCTGATTGTTCTCCAAAGTATCGACCAATTCGCGGAGCGTGAGCTCCGGCTCGCCGCGAAGCACATAATCCAGCGCGGGATAAGCCTCCATCGTCGCGCTAGGCATGGGCGTGACATGGGTGCCGAAGCCGATGGTGGTCGCGCCGAGAGCCTTGGCCAGGAATACACCGTACATGTCGTTTTGTAGAGTCGGCGCCGTAATTTGAGTCACATAGTATTGCGGGCGCTTCTCGTCCAGCAGACTTTCGAAGACTTCCCAGGACATTCGGCCGGGGATGGCGTCGATGATCTCCACATCGTAATCGGGGAACAGGGCGGCCAATTGGGCCAAACAGACTTGCGGCCAGATCATGCCCTCGCGCGAGCGTCGCCCTACCCGATGTTGACTACGGATCCAGATACCGCGGTCGGGAGCCGGCGGGTTGACGAACAAGATCTTGGCCCTTGTGGTGCCCGGCTTGTCCACCAGTTCGCGTAGGACGGTGTCAGCGAACGGGAACTTGGCCTCGGGCACCCGCTGCCGTATGAACATTCCTCGATTGAGCGGTGCGTTTCTGGTGATCATGACATCCCCGCGTCCGCTTGGGCCAAGATGCTTCGTTGGCTGAGTTCTTCCAGCACGCGCATGATGACCCAAAAGATGACGAGCTGAACACCGACGAGGATCCACATGACGCCGGCGAGCAAGTAGAGCCAGAGCCTTTCAATGGGCCACCCGCCCAAGGCCAAAATAAGGCTGCCGACGCCCAACCCCATCCCGCTGAGCATGGCCACCCCCCCGAACCACCAGAAATGGCGGTCCAAGGGCACGCGGAAGAGGGGGCGGCCGAAGAGCCCTTGGCGCATCGGGCGGCTGTGGAAAAGGGAGACCAAATAGTTGAACGTAGCGCCTAAAGCAAAGAGATCCACCCCCGCGATGCCCAGCACCACGGCGACAAAGGTAGCAGCGACACCCCAAGGCCCTAAGGTGGTGATGCCGCGCAGTCGAGCGATGACCAATCCCAGGGCCACTAGGCCGCCGAGCACAAGGGCGCCAAGCCCCAATCCCCCAAGGACGCGCACGGGGTTATAGTTTAGAGAGGTCCAGATGATGGTGCGCAGAAAACGGGTGCCATCCCGGACGACGCTGAGCTTCGAGCGGCCGGCTCTCTCTTCGTAGGAAATGGGGACTTCGATCATGCGCAGCCCCTCGTGAACGGCGCGCGTACTCATGACCGGCGTAAAGTTGAGCCCGTCGGGCAGGGGGCAGAGTTGTTGGAAAACGGAGCTTCTGAAAACGCGCATCCCGCTTGCGGGATCGACGACGCGATAATTGCTCAACAGCGAGACAAGATGCGACCAAAGGAAATTGCCCACACGCCGCACGACGGGCATTTCACTGTCGTTGCCCGAACGCCTAGAGCCGACGACGAGATCGGCCCCCTGTAAGGCCTCGGCGCAAAGCTTGGGAAAGGATTCGGGAGGATAGGTACCGTCTGCATCCAAAAAGCCGAGCAGTTCGCCCCGTGCAGCACGAAAGCCTGTCTTGAGCGCTGCGCCATACCCTTTGTTGGTCTCGTGTCGGATCAGGCGAACTTGGGGGTATGCTTGGGCGATCTCTGCAGTGCGATCCGATGAGCCATCGTCCACCACGATGACCTCTAGGTCAGCGATGCCTACCTGGGCCAGATCCGGCTTGATGGCCAATACGCGCTCGATGATCGCCCCGATGCCGTTCTCTTCATTGTAGGCCGGGATAACGACCGATAACGTCCAGACGGAGCGGCCCATCGGATGGGAAAGTTCCTGCACATTCGTTGCTGAAATAACCATGGCCATGCTTCCTGCCTTCCGGATGAGAAGGGGATCGACTTTACAGATATACGGTACCTCTTGTCCGGCCCCTTCGTCCGTCGATCTGGCGAATGACTCGCGCCGGCACCCCGGCGACCACGGTGTGCGCCGGCACGTCTTCGATCACCACGGCGCCGGCGGCGATCACGGCGCCTTTGCCAATGCGAACGCCATCGGTAATGATCGCACCCGATCCGATCCAGACATCATCCTCGATGACGATACCTTCTGCCGTGATCCCTTGCTCTACAAAGGGGAGGTCGGGATCGTCGAACACATGATTAACAGCCACGATCTGTACCATCGGCGATGTATAAACACGATCTCCTATGGTCACCCCGCCTTGCCCCCGAATGACCGTATACTCGCCCAACAAACTGTCGCGGCCGATGCGGATGCCGGCGTGTGGGAGGCCCCGAAAGTTGTATACATGCAGCACCGCTCCGTGCATGATAAGGGTGCCTGCCCCGATTTCGACCCCATTCGGGCATCCGTGGATGTAAACTCCCTGATCCAGGTAGGATCTGTCGCCCAATTTGATATGGTTGGCGAACCTCAGCCGTACTCCCGCCTCGATGGCCGCCAGGCCGTCCATCTGCAATATCAATCGATAAACGATGGCACGAAGCGCGATTCCCAATAAAGTTGGCACCCAACCTAGCAATGCTTGTATACTTTGTTCCCAAAGATAACGTCCTAGGTTGTCTGCTTGGCGACTTGTGTATAAATAGGGGCCGCCGCTGATTTTGGTCCGTCCGGCAATCATTTCCTGTCATCGTATCAAGGGTTCCAAGGCGTTGGCTATATATTGTCTCTTGATATGAATCTACAATATGAAGGTATACACCAGGTAAACGATGGGTATGCATCTCGTTACGAGCTACAACCCTTTGCGCGAGGACAACGCAACCATGGTCGAGCGCGAAGCACAGCTCGCGATCCTTCCTCCTCACCGCCCTGGCCGGAATGCTTCGATGCGTCGAGTGTGAAAAAAAGCCCGTTTTGACGATGCCCTGTGAACTTGAGCCGTGGGGATGTGCGCATCCACATTCCCTCACCAGGGGAAGATGAATGTTTCGGGCTCACGGCGGGAAGAATGGGAAAAGCGCCCGCGGTGATGATCAACACAACCACTGGTATCTTTGAGTATAGCAACATCAGGTTACATGGAGATTACAAAATGGTCTCTAATTTGTTACTGACGTTATAAATCGCCTTTCTTGTTCGGCAATGACGGAGCCCTAGTTCATTTTGCAAGCGAGCCTTTGACGAGGAAAAGATCGGCTTTTATCAAAGGGCTGCTTCCCACAAAGATGTTTTTGTTTGTTATGGCGAGGGTTGGCCTCGCTGGCGTTATTTCGTATACTGTTGCGCAGAGGGAAACGCACGCCTGAGCAAAAGGCACGGAGGGCACACTTGCCCTCGACGAGGATTGACCATGCATGTCGTGACGGTTGCCAGTCTCAAAGGTGGAGTAGGCAAAACCACCACCGCCCACA
>JACIWY010000244.1 GCA_014360745.1 Chloroflexota bacterium | reverse complement strand
ACTTGGACTTCCATCCCGCCACACATCCTCGAATCGAGCAAAGGGCATAGCCGTCCCCCTTATTATCCGCCCGTGTGCGCGCCCTGGCAAAAACAAGGTGACGGGCACTTGCAAGTGTCCGTCACCTCAATCCGAAAAGGCCGCTATTTTCGTAGTTGTTACAAGTCGCGGTGGTTGAAGGAATAGACGGCCAACGCCAACAAAGCCATGGTATAGGCCACGGCGTAGAGGATCATGGCCGAGCTGGGCGCCAAGCCCATGGAGAAGGGGGACACGGGCAAGGCTACAACGATGGCCGGCTGCATGATGGCCGCAGCCTTTTTCCACATCGCCTCGCTGGGCACCAGCAAACTGGTTAGGATGCCGATATCCACGGCCGTTTCGTTGTAGGTCATGGCACCGAATTGTTCGATCCAGCCACCGATGAAAGCCAGCCCATACAACATAAAGGCCACGACGCCATTGGCGATGGTGGACATTCTCGTGCCGCCGAGGATGCTGATGGTGAGCATGATCCAGGCTTGCAAGATCATCAACCCCAACCCCTCGAACAGACGCGGCAGCCAATAGCCGGAAATAGCCCAAGTGCTGCCTACGATGCCGAACACCAACAAGGCGATATAAATGGCTAGCATCAAGGCCAAGCCCAACCATTTGCCCAACACCAACGTCGCCCGACGCAGCGGCTTGACGGCCAACGCCTGGATGGTATGCGAAGAGATTTCCCCGGCCAGGCTGCCCACCGAGGTAAGCACGGCCAGCATAACGCCGAGAAAACTGACCACATAGAGCCCGGCCATGACCACAAAGTTAAAGCCACTGTCCAGCGCAATGTCCCGGCCTGTGGTGAGATATTGGCTTATCTCGCGGTATATAAAATAAAAGCCGATACCATAGAGGAGCACAAATGCCAAGCCCAGCCCCAGAGCGGCCCAAAGGATCTTGCGACGCTGGGCCTCTCGATAGGTCAGATGGGCGATGATCAGGGTATCTCTCATCCCGCGCTGCCTTTCTGCACCGACTGCCCGGTTTCTATCGCCTCGCCGACAATGTCCACAAAGAGATCTTCCAGCGAGCGGGGCCGCGAGGAAAGGCTGTACAGATCATAGCCCTGCTGCACCACCCAACGGGCAAGATCAGGCAGAGCGCCCTGCCCGGCCAGGTTCAAGGTCAACGTGTGGCCATCGTTCCCCCATTCGATCCCGTCGCTCCAGCGACGTAACCCCTCGATGAGGCGCTCATCCACCTGGCCCACGCGCAGCTCTACTTGCAACAGATTGGCCTCGTAACGGTCCAGGCTGGCCACATGGCGAACCCGCCCCTCGGTGATAAAAGCCACGCGGGTGCAGGTCACTTCTACCTCGCTGAGCAGATGCGAATTAAGAAAGACGGTCGTGCCGCGTTGCCGCAGCTCGGCAATGACGTTGCGCACCATACGCCGGCCTAGAGGGTCGAGGCCGGAGGTAGGTTCGTCCAGGAAGACTAGCTCGGGTTCGTTGATCAGCGCCTGGGCCAAGCCGATGCGTTGCAACATTCCTTTGGAAAAGGTAGCCAGACGTTGGGCGCCGGCCTGGGCTAGCCCCATCTGTTTAAGAAGCTCCGGAATGCGCTTGCGGCGAACGTCGGCCGGCACGTGGTGTAAGCGGCCGTGCAAATCGAGGAATTCGCCGGCCGTCATCCATTCGTGGAAACGGAAATGCTCTGGCAGAAACCCCACGCGCCGACGACAAGCCGGGTCGGTAATGGGTTGACCGAGGAGCCAGGCCTGGCCCTCGGTAGGGCTGGCCAATCCCAATAACATCTTGATCGAGGTGGTCTTGCCGGCACCGTTGGGGCCGAGAAAGCCAAAGACCTCGCCGCGCTCCACGATCAAATCCAGGCCAGCGACGGCAACCTTGGAGCCGTATTCTTTGCGCAAACCCCGTGTCTCAATGGCGAGTGTGTTATCGGCCATCCTCATACTCCGGATGTGTGCATTATACAACGGGAGCGCGCTTTGTATAGTTCCGGCATTTGACGCTGCCGGCCTTGCATATATAACCCCGGAATGGGCTTTCCTTGCATGCCATACAAGGAGGAGAGACAAATGGTTTGGCTATTAGCAGCGGGGAACGTACCTTTTGGAATGGGTAAAGGTGCTGGGCACTTTAAGCGCCCAGCACCTTTTAAGAAAATCTGCGCCATTGCTATCCCCTACTCGCCCTTTTGCTCTGCGCGGCAGGAAACACCGGCTATACACCACGTCCTAAATCGAGAAACCCCCGAGTTCAATTCTAGAACATCGACTCGGCAACCTGCACCAACATCTCGTAGCTGCCGCGCGCGCTGAGCACGTAAACGATGCCCTCCTTCTCAAAAAGCAGGGTGGTCATATTATAGTCATCGCGGGTGCGCGGCTGGAGCAGGACGGCCTCCTCGCCGGCGATTTGGAGCTCGCGAATCTCCGTCAGGTCGTCGGGCACGGGCAAGACCAGGGTGTTGGTCCAGTCGATGCTCCGGCTGATGCGCCGGGCTTCGTCAGCCTGCAGGCCCATTAAGCGCAGCCCGGCCTCGCCAAAGAGGCTTGGGTCGATGCCCTCAGGATAATCGACCTCCGGCTCGTAAACCTGCATCAGGGCAAACTTGGGGGCCGTCATCTGCACGGCGGCGGGCATAGCGATACGAACCGTGGCCTCCTGCAAGTCGGCGGGAAGATCCCGATCGCCCATGCCGGCCAGTGAGAGCACGGCCACCAAGGCCTCACGAGGCACGCTGAGCGCATACTCGGTGCGCCCCTTGACCTGGATTTTGAGCATGCCGGGCTCAAAGGGGAGATATTCGGGCAGGCGGGCATCGAACCCGGCAAGCGCGCGAGCCTCCTCGATGGAGCTCACTGTGACCAGCGGCTCATCAACGATAACTTCCGGCTCCCGGCTAAAGACGTTTTCCTCCAAGGCACGGCCCAACTCTTCGAGTTGAGCCTGATCGGGGCTCACGCGAACGACGGCGAACTTGTTCACCCTAAAGACCGACAGCAACTGGCGGGCGAGGGCGCGGCTGGGGGCGAAGCTAAAGACGCCTACCAATATCGCCAGAACGACGACGCCGGCGACGACTGGACGCCAAACTTGTCTCTTGCTCATCCAAAACCTCCTCAAGGCAGCTAAGAGCTTGTTGCGCTCTATATCATCGCGCCGCCGTAACTCGGCGAGCGCGTGGAACACATCGGGGGCAGCGGTCGGGGCCAAGGGCCGCAAGACGTCATCGGCCAGGCGCGCGGCTGCGCGGATATCGGCCAGCGCCCTGCGACACATCGAGCACCTCGCAAGGTGTTGCTCTATATCACGGCTCTGCCGGGCATCCAACGCGCCATCTAGGTACATGCGCAATATGCCGGGCCTTGTACAACTCATGTGTGCTCTCCTCCTTGTGCCTCATCGCGGCTTCTCCGGGCATAGTGCGCTTCGTACGCCGCTTTGAAACGACGCTCGGCGCGGGCCAAAAGGGTGCCGACAGAGCCCGGGGCGACGCCCAACGTCCCGGCGATCTCTTGGTAGCTCAAGCCGCTATAGCGGAGCGCCAGGATGCCCGCGTCGCGCGCCCCAAGCGCGGCCAAGATGCCGCGCACCTCGGCTGCCTCTTGGCGACGCTCCAACTCACGCCCGGGCTCAGGCGTCGTGCGGTGTCGGCCCAGGACATCGGCCAACGCCGCCCAAAGGTCGCGATAGTGCTCGCGGCGCCGCCGGCTGCGTAGCGCGTTGTAGGCAAGGTTGATGGCCACACGATAGAGCCAGGCCTCCAGGTCTGTATCGGGCTCGCGCGGGGGCCGGCGATGCAGCCGCAAAAAGGTCTCTTGAGCCAGATCATCGGCCTCGTCACCTACCAGGCGGTAGAGAAGCCGATAGATTCGTTGATAGTGCCGATGAAACAGCATCTCGAACGCTTCGGCCCGAGCGGGGCCGAAGCGCAATTGTTCCAGCAAATAGCCATCCGCACTTGTAGAATCCACATCTTTTCCGTCCGCATCGTTAGAGGCAGGGCGCCGCGCCGATGTCTGGTTATTCATGGGTTTCTATTCACAAGAACACCGCTCAGAGGCGATATGTGACAGGGACAACCTTACGCACATAAAAACGAGACGGCCCACTTGGCCGTCTCGTTCCATCGCTAGAGCCTTGCGCCCGATCAGGAACTAGGGTCTGGTGGCCTGGATAAGGGCGGTGATATAGCCCACCTGCCAGGCGCGGCTGATGGCGCCGACGGTAGTCTCGCCGAGAATGCCAAAATGGTGATCGGGCACCAAGAAACGATCATAGCCCACATCCCACAAAGCCTTGATGGCGGCAACCATATCGGTGTCGCCCATGTTGGGGAACACTTCGGTATAGTGGGGCACCGTCCCCTTGACATTGCGGAAATGGACGTAAAAGATGCGCCCCATCCCCCCAAAAGTACGGATAGCCTCGATAGGATCCTCGCCAGCCTCTGCCATGCAGCCCAAGCAGAGCAACATGCCGTTGTAGGGATTGGGGAACAAATCGAACAACGTTTTGAAACCGGCGATGCCGTTAAGCGCCTGGGCCGCGCCGCGATAGACACGCAGCGGCGGATCGTCAGGATGGGTGGCCAGGCGCACGTCGGCCTCTTCGGCGACAGGCACGATGCGTTTGTAGAGATAAAAAATGCGCTCCCAGACCTCGTCCAGCTCGACATGGCCGGCCGGCGCGTCGCGATGTTCGGCGTCGCGGTCGTTGTCAAAATCGTAAAGGAGCACCCCGCCACGGCCGGGGATGCGTTTTCCGCCGGTCCAACCCTCGTGCGCCCAATAGGTGGGGCGCTGGTCCATGATGATCACCGGCGTCTCGGAAGCGGGAACATCTTGGTAGACCTCGCCAAGGCGCCGGATGATCTCGCAGAGTTTGTCGATCTCTTCGTCGCGGCCAGGCAGGCCCAGAAGCTGGTTCTTCATAAAGCCCTCGCACACCACGCCCATGCCGGTCCACATCAGATGGTGCTTTTCAAAGCGCTCGCGCATCGCGGCGAATTCGTCGATGCCGGGCAAATAGTTTCGCCGAAAGCCCTCGAAAGCCGAGGCCCATAGGCTGGCCCCATCGGCGCCGATTTGCTCGGCGACGGTGAGGGCCTCTTCCTCACCGTGTCGGGTTCGGATTCCGATCTTCACCGTATCCTCCAGGTCTTGGTCTGAGATATGATTAGGTATGGGGCATTCTCCTAAACGCCCCCATCCGGTCAGTCGTCGAGGGAAGCGCCACAGCCGGCGCCCACACATTTCATCAGTGCCTTCATATAGCCGATGGCATAGGCCCGGCCGCGATGGCCCCAGCGGGTATCGTCGATGATGCCCGGCGTGTGGTCGACGATGAGCACCCCTTTGAAATTGGACTCGTGATAGGCGCGCATCGCTTCGAGCATGTCCACGTAACCGTTGTCGATAAAGGTCTCGGCAAAGCTGGGCACGCAACGATCCACGTTGCGAAAATGCACATAGGCGATCTTGTTGCGCGTGCAAAAGTAGCGGATAGCGTCATAGACCTGCTGGGCGTCGCTGCACATCTCGGCCACTGTGCCCTGGCAGAACTCAATGCCGTTGGCAGGGCTGTCGATGATACTCATCACCCGCTTGTAGGCGTCGATGCTGCGGATGATGCGCGCCACGCCGGCGATTTCGGGCACGGGCGGATCGTCGGGGTGCAAGGCCATCATGACCCCTTCTTGTTCGGCCACGGGGATGACGGCCTTGAGGAAGTACTCCAGGTTGGCCCACATGGTCTCCTCGTCGATGGGCGCCACGTCGGCCCTGGGAGCGTTGGCCACCAAGGCGTGATCGTAGACGGTGACCCGGGCGCCGCCGCGGCCGACGGGGTTATAGCCCGTCCGCCATACACCCAACACCATAAAGTGATAGCCGAGCACGCGGATGCCGGCCCGCCCCATGTTGATGATCGTCTTTTGCACTTTTTCGATCTGCTCATCGCGGCCCGGCTTGCCTTCGAGGAC
>JACIWY010000243.1 GCA_014360745.1 Chloroflexota bacterium | reverse complement strand
TACTCGCGTAACACCAAGGCCGCGCGCGCCCCGGGCGGCAACTGGGCAATGGCACACCGCACCCGATCACGCTCGTCATCTTGCAAAGCCCTTTGCTCCGGAGGATCGGCGGGATCCGCCTGCCATACTGGCAGAGACGATGACGCGCGCCGAGAGCGCAAAGCATCGATGGCCGTGTTTACCGTGATACGGTACAACCAGCTTTTAAACGTATATCCAGGGCGAAAATCCCCGAGGCTGTTCCAGACCTTGACGAACACCTCCTGGGCTACATCCTCTGCATCCTCGATCGAGCCGACAATACCGTATGCCGCGCGCAACACCTGCTCGCGGTGCGCTTGCACAAGCTGGGCAAAGGAACCCATATTGCCCTTTGCCGCCTCACGGATCAGCCTAAGCTCATCCAACGTGCTTCCGCTCCAAGGCTGTAAATATCGGCCGGCCAACCGTCGTTCGCTAGAGCTTCATTATTATATACGCGGACGAATCGTCCGTTATTCGGCTTGCATTGCCCATGCCCATCCGCTTTGCAAGAAGTGAGCCAAAAGCCTACGTCTCTGCGCCCGCGCCTTAAAAGGCGGCGATTGAAATCGCGGTTACCGTTACGGCGGGCTCTGATCCGTGCCTGCCCGCGCGGGCCGCAAACAGAAAAAAATCGCCATAGGGCGACTTGGCGAAGGTCGGTACCGTTTCAACTGCTGCCCCCCAATACTGGACGGACCCGGAGCCGCGAAAAAGCCGTTGACACGTTGCCCGGCCGCGTTTATAATGGAGCCGTCGTGATACCCCCACAAGAGAACAAAGGAGGCGTCCTGATGTCCCTCGATTCCAGACGACCGAGCCGTGGCGGTTCGGGTCAGGATCTCTGGCCCAAATGGATGTGGGTAGCGGTGCCGGTGCTCGTCGTGGTCGTAGTGGCCGGACTGTGGTGGGCGATCTTTTCACCCTCCCCCAGCACAGAAGGCCCCACACCCACGGCGACGATGGCGCTCGTGCCCACCCAACCGAGCCGGAGCGCTACGAGCCAGGTGACCCTTGCCATCAACACCATGCCGGCCGAGACGCGGCCCCTGCTGGTGCCGGTGGCGACCTTTACTCCGACGTCGGCGCTTATCGTCACCACGCCCACGGGCCAGGTGCCCACGGTGCAGCCCACATCAGCCACCGCGACCGAGCTAGGCATCGGGGCCAAGGCTAAGGTGGTCGGCACCGGTGGAGCGGGCTTGAACATGCGCGCCGGCGCAGGCACGGGCCACGCCCGCGTCAAGACGCTTCCCGAAGGAGAGACGGTCGAGATCATCGGCGGCCCCAAGGAGGCAAATGGCTATACCTGGTGGCAGGTGCGCGACGCGGCCGGCACCTCCGGCTGGGTGGCTTCTCAATTCCTGTCTTTGGGCAAAGAGTAGGTTCCCCCGGCCGATCGGCAGGTCGCCCCTTTTTTGCAAGCCCGGGGATAGAGCCCACGCCTTGCCCCGGGCTGTTCCTGTTCGCCGACCCAATAGCCCGCCGCTCGTTATCTGCCCAGAAACGCGGTTTGGGCGTTTTCCCCTGTGCCCAAAAAGGAGCGCTTCCCTTCGGCCCTAGAGGAGACGATGAAAGGGGGAGCCATGTCCCAAGACATTCAGGCCATTCGCGAACGCGTCGAACAACTCAGAAAGCTCATCCATTATCATGCTTTTCGCTACTATACGCTGGATGCTCCCGAGATCAGCGACGCCGAATACGACGCCCTGATGCGAGAATTGGAGCAGCTAGAGCAAGAGCATCCGGAGTTGATCACGCCTGATTCGCCCACCCAGCGGGTCGGGGCCGAGCCCGCGCCCGAGTTTGTCCGCGTTGAGCACGCCCACCCCATGACCAGCCTGGCCGATGCTTTTTCTCCCGAGGAGGTGCGCGCCTGGCTGGCCCGCGCTCAGCGTCTATTACCCGAAGGCACCCCGCTCGAGTTCGTGGTCGAGCCCAAGATAGACGGGCTGGCCATCTCGCTGACCTATGAGGGCGGTGTGCTCGTGCGCGGCGCCACTCGCGGCGATGGGCGTTTTGGCGAGGATATAACCGCCAACGTGCGCACCGTGCGCAACATCCCACTGCTCATCCCGGTACACGGCGAGATGGCCCCGCCGGCGGTCATCGAGGTGCGAGGCGAAATCTATATGCCGCGCGACCTGTTCCTGGAATTGAACCGCCAGCGCGAGGAAGCAGGCGAGCCCCCCTTTGCCAATCCGCGTAACGCCGCCGCAGGCTCGGTGCGCCAACTCGATCCGCGCGTTACGGCCGGGCGCCCCTTGCGCTTCTTTGCCTATGCCATCGGCTATATCGAGGGGGCTGAGGAGGCTCCCGATACGCAGTGGGCCGCGCTGGACTATTTGCGCCGCCTTGGCTTCCCCGTTAATCCCGATGTACGTCTCTTTGATAATCTGGACGATGTCCTCCGCTACGCCGAGGAGTGGATGAACAAGCGTGACGAATTGAACTATGAAGCCGACGGCGTGGTGATCAAAATCAACAGCTTTGATATCCAACAACGGCTGGGCATCGTCGGCAACGCGCCCCGTTGGGCGGTGGCCTTCAAGTTCCCGGCCAGAGAGGCCACCACCAAACTGCTTAAAATCGGCATCAACGTGGGGCGCACCGGTGTCCTTACCCCTTACGCCATCCTCGAACCGGTGCGCGTGGGCGGGGTGACCATCAGCCAGGCCACGCTGCACAATTTTGACGACATACAGCGCAAGGATATTCGCGAGGGAGACACGGTCGTGATCCGGCGCGCCGGCGATGTCATCCCCCAAGTGTTGGGGCCGGTGAAGGCGTTGCGCGATGGCTCCGAACGCATCGTCCCGCCGCCGGATCACTGCCCCGTCTGCGGCGAGCCGGTCCGTCACGAAGAGGGTGAGGTGGCCATCTATTGCGTCAACCCCAGCTGCCCGGCCACGCTCATCCGCAGGCTGGAGCATTGGGCTTCCCGAGGGGCCATGGATATCGACGGCCTGGGCACCAGGGTGGCCCAACAGCTTGTGGAGGCGGAGCTGGTGCGCAACGTCGCCGATCTCTACGCCCTTCGTCGAGAAGACCTTCTGCGTTTGGAGGGCTTTGGTGAAAAGCGGGCGGAGAACCTGATCAACGCCATAGACGCCAGCCGTCACCGGCCCCTGTGGCGGGTGCTCACCGCCCTAGGCATCCCTGGCATCGGCAGCCAGGTATCGCAGACGCTGGCCGCGCATTATCTATCGATCGATGCCATCATGAACGCGCCCCTGGCGGAGCTGCAAGAGATCCCGGGGATCGGCCCCAAGCTGGCCGAAAGCATCTATGATTATTTCCAGCGACCGCGCAACCGCGAGTTGGTCGAGGCGTTACGTCGCCACGGCGTGAACCTCCAGGAACAGCCGGTGGGCGAAAGGCAAGCGGCGCCTCTGGAAGGCCTGACCTTCGTCATCACCGGCACATTGCCCACCATGAGCCGCGAAGCGGCCACCACCCTGATCCGCGAGCATGGCGGGCGCGTTATGGACAGCGTCTCCAAAAACACCGATTATCTCGTCGTCGGCGAACGCCCCGGCGCTACCAAATACAACAAGGCCCGGCAATTGGGCATCCCGATCTTGGATGAGGAGAATCTACTGGCGCTTATCGCCGGGCGGCGAAATGGAGAGAGCCGGAGATCGGGCGGAGGGGGCGGCTCTGCCGGACAGCTGGCCCTGACGCTATGACCTCGCTATCGAGGCGCCGAATTGGCTGACGTGTCCGACCTATACGCCCTGTTAGACGAGCTGCGCGCCGATCTCGAAATCGCGCCGCAGATAACGGCTTGGCGTACTCTAGCCCCCCGCCCGCCGTCGTTTGCCCCGCCGCCGGCGATGTTGGACGAGCGCTTGCTCGCCGCGCTGCGCGAACGTGGCATCGAGAGGTTGTACAGCCATCAAAGCCAAGCCGTGGCTCAGGCGCTCGCAGGCCGACATGTCGCCATCGTTACTCCAACGGCCTCAGGTAAGACGCTGTGCTATAATTTGCCGGTGCTTCATTGCCTGTTGCATCACCCCCAAGCGCGTGCCCTGTACCTCTTTCCCACCAAAGCCCTGGCCCATGATCAACTGCAAACTCTGCGCGCCTATCTTCAAGCCCTGCGCCTGTCCGCGGTGGCCGAGGCGTATGATGGCGATACCCCCCAGAGCCGCCGCGCGGCGATTCGCCGCCAGGCCCGTGTCGTGGTGAGCAACCCCGACATGCTCCATGCCGGCATCTTGCCTTATCACCCCCAATGGGCCGGCTTTTTCCATGGGTTGCGTTATGTGGTCATCGACGAGATGCATACCTATCGTGGTATCTTTGGCAGCCATGTGGCCAATGTTTTGCGACGCCTGCGCCGGATCTGCCGCTTTTACGGCAGCGAGCCGCAATTTATCTGCTGTTCGGCCACCATCGCCAATCCGTCCCAGCTCGCCGAAAGGCTGATCGAGGCGCCGGTCTCCTTGGTCGATGAGACCGGCGCCCCCCAGGGCGAGCGTTACCTGATCTTTTACAACCCACCCATCCTAGATGCACAGCTTGGCCTGCGCCTCAATCCTCTCTTGGAGGCGCGACGCCTGATCGGGCGCTTCCTCGATCGGAATATGCAGACGGTGATCTTTTGCGGATCGCGGCTGGCCGTGGAGCAATTGCTCATCTATCTGCGCGAGGACGCTCAACGCAAGGGCCGAGACCCGAACGCCATTTGCGGCTATCGCGGCGGATATTTGGCGCAGGAGCGCCGGGCCATCGAGAAAGGTTTGCGTGCTGGCACGGTACGCGCAGTGGTGACGACCACGGCGCTCGAACTGGGCGTGGATATCGGCGGTTTGGATGTTTGCATCATGGTCGGTTACCCGGGCACTATCGCTAGCACCTGGCAACAAGCCGGGCGGGCCGGCCGCGGCTCGCGCCCCAGCCTGGCGATGTTGGTGGCCTCCTCCTCGCCGCTGGACCAATACATCGTCAAGCACCCCGATTATTTCTTTGGCCAATCCCCCGAGCACGCGCTGCTCAACCCCGATAACCTTTATCTGTTGCTTCGACATCTGCCTTGCGCCGCTTTTGAGCTGCCTTTTGACGAGAGTGAGCGCTTTGGTAGTGAGGAACTCGCCCCTCTCCTTGATCTATTGGCCACAGAAGGCACGTTGCATCGCGGCAAGGGGAGATGGCTTTGGGTAGGAGGATCGTATCCGGCGGCCGATGTGTCGTTGCGCAGCGCCGAAGCCGACAATGTGCGCATCGTCCTAGAAGGAGACGGTCCCTCGCAGACGATCGGGCAGATCGATCGCGGAAGCGCGCCCCGTTGGGTGCACGAAGGGGCGATCTATACCCACCAAGGGCAACAGTATTTGGTGAGCACCTTGGATTGGGAGGGAGGCCTGGCATACGTCCGACCGGTGCAGGTGGATTATTTGACCCAGGCCAGCGAAAACACCACCATCCAGATCGAGCGCGTCCTCGAAGAGCGCCAGGGAGCGACGCTCGCCCTGGCGCGCGGCGAGGTGACGCTGACGCGCAAGGTCACCAGCTATCGGCGGTTGCGTTTGGGCACCGGGGAGCATCTGGGGTGGGGCGATGTCGACCTGCCGGAACAGCGGATGTTCACTGCGGCCGCCTGGTTGATGGTGCCTCAACACGTCGTAGAAACGCTGCGCGAGGCGGGTTGGTGGGTAGGAGATCATGTCCGTGATCGGGGACCGAACTGGCCCCAACAACGTGATCGCGCTCGCCAACGGGACGGATTCCGTTGCCAATGGTGCGGCGCGATAGAGCGGCCCGGGCGCCAACATCACGTCCATCATTTGCGCCCTTTTCGTGAATTCGATTGGCGCCCTGGAGAGAACGATGCCTATCTGTACGCCAATCGGCTGGAGAACCTCATCACCCTTTGCCCTGCCTGTCACCAACAAGCCGAACAACAGGTAGCCGTGCGGGGCACGTTGGCCGGCTTGGGACGCGTGCTCAGCCACCTTTTGCCCCTCTTTCTGATGTGCGCC
>JACIWY010000242.1:4270-6025 GCA_014360745.1 Chloroflexota bacterium | reverse complement strand
TCTGCGGGCCGGGCCCGGCATCTCCACAACGAACATCTTGGCTCTCAGAGGAAGGAAAACACCTATGACGACATTGGCCATCGATGGAGGCACGCCCCTGCGCCAGAGACCCTATCCTTCCTGGCCCCAATGGGATAAACGAGAGGAAGACGCGCTGCTCGCCACACTCCGCTCCGGGAATTGGTGGGCTCCGCCGGGGGAGCAGGTCAAGGCGTTGGAGCAAGAGTTCGCCGCCTACCATCAGGCGCGCTACGGCGTGGCGGTGCCCAACGGTAGTGCGGCGTTGGAGGTATGTCTACGCGCTGCGGGCGTAGATTGGGGCGATGAAGTGATCACCACACCCTACACTTTTATCGCAACGGCCAACACCTGCCTGTTGGTGGGGGCCATTCCTCGCTTCGTGGACATCTTGCCCGATACATGGAACATGAACCCGGCCCAGATCGAGGCGTTGATCAGCCCGCGCACCAAGGCCATCATGCCCGTACACCTCGGCGGGGAGCCGGCGGATATGGATGCCATCCTGGACATCGCCGGCCGACACGGGTTGTTGGTCATCGAAGACGCCTGCCAGGCCCATGGGGCGATCTGGCAGGGGCGCAAAGTGGGCGCGATCGGCGACATGGGCTGTTTTAGCTTCCAGGCCAGCAAAAACATTACCGGCGGCGAGGGGGGGATGATCCTCACCAATTCAGAGGAATGGGCGGAGAAATGTTGGTCGGTGCATAATGTGGGGCGGCAACGTCAGGGAGCCTGGTATCAACATATCAAGCTGGCCAGCAACTATCGCCTTTCCGAATGGCCGGCCGCCGTATTGCGCGTCCAGCTTTCCCGCCTGGAAGAGCAGAGCCAGAAACGGGCCGAGAACGCCGCCTATCTGGCCGAGGCGCTCGCCGAAGTGGAAGGGCTCGATCCCATTCCGGGCGACCCAAGGGTGACGCGCAACGCCTATCATCTGTTCAAAATCCGGTACGATCCGGCAGGCTTTGGCGGGCGAACGGCGCGCGAGTTCGCCGAAGCGATTCGCGCCGAGGGCATCCCCATCAGCATCGGCTATCCCGAGCCGCTGAGCCGCCACCGAGTGGTCGCTGAGCGAACGGCATTCATTCGCGAAAAACTGGGCCTTCCGGCGGAGCCCCAACCCGATTGCCCGGTCTGCGCCGAGGTTTGCGCACGCGGCTTGTGGCTGGCGCAGAACGCGCTATTGGGCACGCGCCAAGATATGGACGATGTGGCGCGGGCGGCGCTCAAGATTCGGTCGGCATGGGCCGGCCATTAAGGCAAGATCTCGCCGCAAAGGCCCTCTTGATCGGCCTTGGTGGGACAGACAAAGGCGAAGCGATTGTGTAGATTCTCATGGCTAGGGGCTTGGACGCGGACATAATGATCGGTGCAGCCGCTCCATAAAGGCGGATCGCATCCTTCTTCGGCGGACTCGAACAACACCTGGAGCCGCCGCCCCAAGAAGCGCTCGTGAAAACGGCGGCTCAGGTCATGTCCCAGAGCTATGAGGGCATCGCTGCGTTCTTGGGCCAGGCGCGGATGCACTTGGCCGGCCAAACGCACCGCCGGCGTACCGGGTCGCGGCGAGTAGCGGAAAACGTGCAGCCGGCTAAAGGCCATGCGGCGCACGAACTCGAGGCTTTCCTGAAACTCGGCCTCCGTCTCGCCCGGAAAGCCGACCAGCACATCGGTGGTGATGGCCACATCCGGCTCGATGTGGCGCGCTTCCTCCACCCATCGCCCATAATCTGC
>JACIWY010000242.1:0-4260 GCA_014360745.1 Chloroflexota bacterium | reverse complement strand
TGCCGCCGTGTAATGGCGCCCCATGCGCCGCAACGTGGCATCGCAGCCGCTCTGCAGGGGCAAGTGCAGGTGGCGGCAAACGCGCTTCTCGGCCAAGAGGGCCAGCAGTTCCTGGCTCACATCCCAAGGCTCGATCGAAGAAAGCCTCAAGCGCGGGATGGACGTTTCGGCCAAAAGGCGGCGCACGAGCGAAGCCAGCGAAAGGGGCCGGGGCAGGTCGCGGCCATACGCGCCGATGTTGATGCCGGTGAGCACGATCTCTTGATAGCCCTCGCGCTCGCGTTGCCTGGCTTCGGCCAGCACTTGTTCCAGCGGGCGACTGCGCGAGGGACCGCGGACGAGGGTGACGACGCAATAGGTGCAACGGTTGTCACAACCGTCCTGGATTTTGAGCAAGGCGCGGGTGTGGCCGGAAGCCAGGGGAGCGGGCTGCCCATTTTCCTTCAAAGGGCCTTTATCCGCGCACCCTGCCCCACCCTCCAGCGCCAGGATGCGCGAGAGCACTTGATCCTTCTCGCGATTGCCGACGACGATCTCCACCCCCTCCAGGGGCTCGATGGCCTCCGGCGACATCTCGGCATAGCAACCCACCACGGCCAGGCGCAAATGGCGGTTCAGCCGACGAAGGCGGCGCAGCAGTTGCCGCGATTTGCGCGCCGCCACATGGGTGACGGTGCAGGTATTGATCACCGCCCATTGGGCAATCGTCGGATCCTCAACCACCTCATGCCCCAGACGCTCCGCCTGGCGGGCGAGATCTTCTACTTCCGCCTGATTCAGTTTGCAGCCCAAAGAGGTCAGATAGAATTTCATTTTGTATATGATACCATCGCCTTGAGGCGCAGAAAAAAAGGCCGCGCAGCCCTTGTCCCTGTGGCAATATGTCGACTATAATCGGGACCATGATCAGCGCTTTGAGGCACGCGGCATCCGTACATAGCCGCCGCTTCCAGATGTGGCCGCCGATACACCGCCGCCCGATGGCATCTGGGCCTCGCCGGCGGGCGGATAGAAGGAGTTGACCCGTGGCGACCGAGGTTGAGTCCAGGTATATTGTCCCCGATAGGATCCTGTTTCGTCGTCTGCTCCAGCTTCGCCGGATTGGCCCCTATCGCCTCCTCTCTTCGGGCACGGTCAAGGTGGTGGATGACTATTTGGATACGCGAGGCAAGGCGTTGTTGCGCCAAGGATGGGCCTGTCGGCTGCGTTCTCAAGACGACGCCTGGGCCGTCCAACTCAAAGGGCCGGGCGAAACGCAGGACGCCATCATGTCGCGCCCCGAATTTGAGATGACGCTCCAAGAGCGGATCGCCGATGCCGCCAACTGGCCGCCGGGGCCTTTGCGCGACCGCGTCCTCGACTTGGCCGGCGGGTTGGCCCTGCGGCGTTTGTTGCGCATCCGGCAGACGCGCCATCAATTCCTCTTGCTCCAGGGGGAACGCCAAGTGGCCCATGTTTCGCTAGACGTGGTGCGCACTTCGGGCCGCGGCGTGCGCTACAAGACCTTTATGATCGAGTGCGAGCTGGCCGCCGACGGACAGATGGACGATCTGCAGCGTGTGGATCGGATATTGGCCGAGGAATATGCGCTGATCCCGGAACCGCTCTCCAAGCTGCAAAGAGCGTTGGAGCTGATCCAATCCGGCAGGCCGCCCGACGAGACCATCGCCCAATACAGCCGGCCGGCGACGTTGGAGGCCTTGCTTCAACGTTACGGCGTGAACCGCGCGCGGGCCGAGGCGGTCGCCGAGATGGCCCGGCAGCTTTTCGTGGGCTTGGCCCCTTGGCACGGGCTGCCGGATTCGACTGTCGAGTTGCTCCACGCCGCCGCTTTGGTGCCCAGCTTGGGCGAGGCGGGCGATTCGGCCAACCGACATCTGATCGCTCGAGATATTCTTTTGCGCCAACCCATCGAAGGTCTGGGCGAAGAGGAGCGCCGCTCTTTGGCAGCGGCGGCATACCTTTGCAGCGACGCGGTCACCGAGGAGCGCATCGCCGAGGTGTTGCCGCTGACCATGCCCGAGGAAGCGCGGCGTCGAGCATTGGCCATTGCCAGCTTGGTGCGGCTGGCCACGGCGCTAACCGATAATACCCAGCCTTCGAGTATCCAGGCTTTTCAGGAGACGGCTCATGGGCCGATGATCATCCTGGTCGGGCCATCGGCCCAACAGGATGCCGATCGAGCACGAAAGCACTCGGATCTATGGGAAATGGCCCTTGATACGCCGTTACAGTGGCGCGCCAGAGTCCAGCCCGTGGGCCGGCCCATGCCTACGGATGGGCCTATTCTATACATAGACGATTCGATGGGCGAGGCCGCGCGCAAGATCTTGGCTTACCACTTTGAGCAGATGCGCAGCCATCAGGAGGGCACCTTACTTGGCCGCGACCCTGAGGAATTGCATGATATGCGGGTAGCTACGCGACGAATGCGCTCCGCGTTGAGGCTCTTCGGTCCCTACATTCACGGCCCACATCTACGCGAGACCAACGAAGGACTACGCACGCTGGCCGCCGTATTGGGCGAGGTTCGTGACTTGGACGTCGCCTTGGAGAATGTCAAGGCGTTTGCCTCCGGCCTGCCCGGCGAACAAGCCAAGACGTTGCAGCCGCTGTGGCGGTCTTTGCGCGCCAGGCGGCGCACACCACGGCGACGTTTGCGCTCTTTTCTGCGCAGCCGTTCCTACCTCACATTGATCGAGGAGATGGACAGTCTTCTGGCGCGGCTGGAGCGAGAGGCGCAAACGGCCGACACGGTTCATTCTGTGAGCAACGTAGCGCCGCGATTGGCCTACCTCTCCTGGGAACGGGTGTTGGCCTACGATAGCGTGCTCAAGGGCGCGCCGATAGAGTTGCTCCATGCGTTGCGCATCGATTGCAAACAGTTGCGCTACGCCCTGGAATTCCTGGCCTCTGTTTTACCCGAGGACATTGTCGCGCTCATCCCCGACACCAAAGGGATGCAAGACCATCTGGGCGAACTACACGATGCCGCGGTGGCCATCGAGATGCTCGACGCATTTCTTGCCACTGCCGAAGTGCCGGGGGAGATAATGGAACAGAAGCCCTCCGGCGATGAGTTGGAGGGCGTCAGGATGTATCGCGCCGAGTGCGAACGAGTCCTGCTCGAGCGCCTCGAGACGTTCCCCGAGCTGTGGAAGCGGTTAACACGAAAGCGCATCCGCCGGCAATTTCGCTCTTTGGTGAGCAAGGGGAATTGAACCAAACCCCGGAAGCGCCGCTATTCCATTTTGCGACGCCCCGCCAGGGCCTCGGCCAAGGTGACGCGATCGGCGTATTCGAGATCGCCGCCGCGAGGAAGCCCCAACGCCAAGCGCGTGACGGTGACGCCCAACGGTTCCAGCAGGCGGGCCAGATACATCGCCGTGGCATCGCCCTCCAGAGTGGGGTTGGTGGCCACGATGACCTCGCGCACCTCGCCCCCTAGCCGATGGACAAGCTCTTGCATATGCAATTCGTCGGGGCCGATGCGTTCCATGGGCGAAATATGGCCGTGAAGGACATGATATAAGCCTTTGTAACGGCCGGTGTTCTCGATGGCCAACACATCCAACGGCTGCTCTACCACGCAGATCATGGAACGGTCGCGCGCCGGATCGGCGCACAGGGCGCAGGGGTCCGTTTCGCTGACATTGCAACAGACCGAGCACAACACGGTGTGGGCGTGCAAATCGAGGAGGGCCTCGCCGAGAAGGCGGGCATCCTCCTGGCCGGCGCGCAGCAGATAATAGGTGAGGCGCGAAGCCGTTTTAGGCCCAATGCCCGGCAACCGACCAAAGGCCTCGATCAGACGGCTGACTGCTTTGGGTGTGGCAGACACTAGAAGAGCCCTGGAATATCGATGCCGCCAGCCAGCGGCCCAAACTTGTCGGCGGCCAATTTTTGCGCCTTTTGCAAGGCTTCGTTAAAAGCCGCCACCAGCATGTCTTGCAAAATCTCGACATCCTCCGGATCAAGGATTTCGGGCTTGATGGTTACCGAACGCACTTCTTGCGCGCCGGTCATCTCTACGGTGATGACGCCGCCCCCTACACTGGCGGTCACGATCTCTTCCTCCAATGCAGCCTGGGTCTCGGCCATTTGCTTTTGCATTTCCTCGAGCTGTTTCAACATAGAGCCTCGTGGGCCCGGCGTACGGCTTCTCCCTTTGCGAGCCATAATTATCCTCCATGATGCCCGGTGATGGTCACTTGGACGATCTTGCCGCCGCGTTGTTGTAACCGCTTGACGGCGGGATGA
>JACIWY010000241.1 GCA_014360745.1 Chloroflexota bacterium | reverse complement strand
TAAGGTGCTGCTTACGAAACAGGAAACGAAGGACTTGATCCGCTTGTACACGTAATGGCATAAAGACTCGGCCCCGCTTGATAGAGATCATATAAGGCGATACAGAGAAGCAAGTTTATTATACCATGTCCTGTCCTTTGTGCCCAGATGAGAGGATGGATGGTGCGGTGGATCCCTACTTGATCGGAGCACAGATGTCCCCACTTGCCGATCTGGTGGGGCAAGGCTCCGTACTCCTCTGCCTGTGACGGCGCTGTGGTAGCGTCCTGGGTCGAAATCCGCGGATGTGCTGCCCGGCTTGATGTTAGGCAGTAATCGGGCTACACTCGGAGCCATGGAACGGGCAGTGTCGCCAAAGCGCCGGACATTTTGGCGGGCTGTAGCCGATACTTTTGGCGCAAGGTGTCGGTTACCTTCCGAGGTGACCGGCACCTCAAGATTGTTTTTTTCGAGGTGGCAGATCGTGATTACCGAGAACGCCCTCTACTTTACCGATATGAGCTTGTGTGAGCCGAGGCAGGCGTTGAGCCGCGAGACGCGCCCTGGCTGCTGGCGCTTGGTGGACTATGTCGCGGAGGGGGTCAGTGGAACCTTGGTCTATGCCCTGGCCGGCGCCCATGCGCCCGAGCTCACCTTCCCACTGGAGGTCGAGGGTTGGCACGAGATCCACGTCGGGCTGTGGAGCTTTGCCAACGATACCTGCTGGCTGGGGGTCAAACTGAGCAGCGATCCCTGCTTCGTGTTCCTCAGTCGGGAAAAGCCCGACCGTTACACCTTGGAAGAATTCTACTGGAAGACGGCGGACCTGACTGGGCAACGCCTGATTATGGCCCAGCAGGGGCGCGGCGCCTTTGTGGCCTACATCCGCCTCGTGCCCTTGTCTGATGAGGAGGTTGCGGCCCTGCAGCGCGATCGCGCCCGCACCGACACGCGGCGCCTCGTCGCCCATGCCGATCTCGCCTACTTGGCTCGTGGCATTCGCGAATCCATCGAGCCGTATCGCCACACCGATTTCCGCGGCATCTACTGGGAAGCCGTCTATGGCACCCGCTGCGTCTATCCGACGCGCGTCGGGGAGTATGGGCGAGACCCACGCACGCGGCCAGTGCTGGACTATGAAACCAGGGGGTGCGATCCGCTGCAGATGGCGGCCGAGCACGCCCATGACGTAGGCCTGGAGATCTATCCCAGCATCCGCGTGGAGATGTTTGGCTTTCCGCCCCCGAGGGATGAGGAGACCGTGACTGACTTTTTCCGCGATCATCCTGAGTGGCGCTGTGTGGACCGCGATGGAACCCCGATCGATCGCCTGAGCTACGCCTATCCCCAGGTACGGGAACGCATCCTCGACATTCTGGAAGAGGTGGCCGGCTACGATGTCGATGGCGTCGGCCTGCTCTACCATCGCGGGCCGCCCTATCTCCTCTACGAGGCGCCGCTGCTCAAAGGATTCCGCGCCGAGTATGGCCAGGATCCGCTGGAGCTGGACGAGTGGGATGAGCGATGGCTGACATTTCGGGCCCGCGTAATGACGCGCTTTATGACCGATCTGCGTGCGCGCCTCGACCGGGTCGGTGTGCGCCGGGGAGTGCGCCTGCGCATCGGCTCCGTCGTGCCGGCCGAGCCGGCCGAGTGCCGTTTCTATGGGCTCGACGTTGAGACCTGGGCCCGCGAGGGGCTGACGGACCATTTGATCCCCTTCCCCGATGGCCACGGCGAGCGCCAGATCTTTTTCGACAACGTGCGTATGTGGTGCTCCGACCCGCCGCGTCACCCCATCCCGTTGGGCTACTGGGCCCGCGTCGTGTCGGGCACCGGCTGCGAGTTGCTGCCGGCCCTGATGCCGCGCAGCATGCCCGCTCGCGAATACCGGCGCCGCGCGATGGAGATTTATGAGGCGGGGGCCACGGGCATCTTTTTCTGGGATTGCTACAACCGCAACATCCTGAGCCAGCAATGGAGGACCCTGCGTCGTCTGGGACACATTGCGGATCTCCCCTGGCAGCGGAGCTATGAGCAACTGGCCGGCGAGCGACCGTGGGACGGCCACGACCGCGACGTGCCCAAAGTGAGCTATATGTGGGAGGATCCCGAGGTGCGCACGAGGCGGTTGCAACGCCTGGGGGGCTTTACGGTCGACCGCTATCCCGCGGATTGGGCGGGGTGAATTGTTCCCCTTTGTCTCAATTACGTATATGAGGTGACGGGCACTTGGAAGTGCCCGTCACCTGGAACACTTGGCAAGGCAGCATTTTCATGCTTCGTGGTGCCCCTCGGGCAAGGAATCTCTGTCTTGAGGGCGATCATGTTGTTCGAATATATTTTACTGCCGGTTAAACTATTACTACAACTGAGACAGCCCCTCTTAAGGCGATCGCGTCCTCCCAGATGCCCAGAACGTGTTCGCGATGCGTTGTGTCCCAGAGGATCGGCTTTTGCCGTAGCGGGAGCCCTGGGGAAGCGTGATAAAGCGATCGTGAAAGCTCGGCCATGAAACCCTTGTCCCATCGCAGAGATGGTGTTACAATAAAAACGGCGCTTGCCGGCGGATAGGTTTCTTTTTCAGTACCTCTGTCATCGGATCGATCATGGCCAGCTCTTACCCTCTCATCCGAACCAAAGTGCGCACACCCAGGCGCCCGCCCGGCCTGATTCGGCGGCAGCGGCTGATCGACTTTCTCCATGGGGCCATCGAGCACAGGCTGATCTTGATCGCCGCAGGGGCCGGCTACGGCAAGACGTCGTTGTTGGTCGATTATGCCCACGATACCGATCTGCCGGTTTGTTGGTATAGCCTGGATGCCCACGATGCCCATCTGTACACCTTTGTGGAATATCTGGTCGCCTCTATCCGCGAGCGGTTTCCCCAGTTTGGCGAGCGGGTGTTGCAAGCTTTGGCCGCGCATTACGGGCCGCCGGAAGATGTCGAGCCTTTTGTGCGCTTGTTGCTCTACGAGATCGAGGAGCAGATCCGCCAATACTTTGTCCTCATCCTCGACGATTATCACGAGGTCCTCGACAGCGAGCCTGTGAACGCTCTGCTCGACGGACTTTTGGCCTATCTTCCCGAACAATGCCATATCATTTTGGCCACGCGCGGCATCCCTAAGCGGTTGACGCTTTCGCGGTTGGCGGCGCGTCGCCAGGTGGTCGGCCAGAGTGCCCACGAGCTCGCTTTCACCCAAGAGGAGATCGGCGAGCTGTTGGCCCAAATGGGCTTCGAAGGCCTGTCGCCCTCGGCGATCCGACGGCTGGCCGAACGGTGCGAGGGCTGGGTGACCGGCATCATCTTGGCCGCCCAATCCGAGCGGATAGCCGCCCAAGACCTCCTCCAGCTTTCCGGGGCCAGCGGCGGCGTTTTCGATTACATGGCCCAAGAGGTGCTGGATCGGCAGCGCGACGAGGTCCGGCGTTTTGTGCTGCGCACCGCGCTGTGTCGTGAGCTGAGCCCGCCATTGTGCGATTCGCTGCTCAAAATCAACAATTCGGCCCAAATTCTGCGCGAGTTGGTCGAGCAGAACCTTTTTACCGTCTCCCTGGATAGCGAGGGGGAGTGGTATCAATATCACCAGTTGTTCCGCGAATTTCTGCTAGCCAAGCTGGAACAAGACGAACCTGAGGAATGTCAGCACCTGCGCATCAAGCTCGCCACGCTGATGGCCCATCGGGGGCGTTGGCCACAAGCCATCGAGAGCTACCTTGCCGCGGGGGCTTTGACAGACGCGGCTAGGAGCATTGAGATCGTGGCCCAGGAAACGTTTGATGGCGGAGAGTGGGAGCAGCTTCGGAAGTGGATCGATAGCCTGCCCCCTTCGCTGTTGGACGATCACCCGCGCCTTTTGTTGTATCGCGGCAAAATCCACGCCGAGCGGAGCGAGCTGAATGAAGCCATGGCTCTCTTTGAGCGCTCGGAGCGCTCCTTTTTGCGCCGTGCAGACGCCGTAGGAGCGGCCCGGGCATTGGTGCAACAGGCTGTGGTGCAGCGCTTCAGGGGCCGTTTCGATGAGGCGATTCGCCTTTGTCGCCGCGTGCTAGAGGGCGACGTTCGCGACTCTATCGCTGACACGGCGGCCCACCATAATATAGGCATCTGTCACACTATGAGCGGGCGCTTCTCGGAGGGGATCGCCGCATTGCACGAGGCGCTCCGCCTGGCGGAGGCCAACGCCGATGACGTCAACGCCGGCTATATCGCCCACGATATCGGCGTGGCGGAGCTGAATCGAGGCCATCTAGGGGCGGGGCGTAAGAGCCTGCATCGGGCGCTGATGTATTGGCGTAAGGTGGGCAACCCCAGCGCCCTGGCGTTGACGCTCCAGGCGTTGGGCATTATCCATCACCATCTCGGCGAGTACGTCGAGGCCGATAACCGCTTGCAAGAGAGCCTCGCCAAGGCTCTGGATGTCGGTGATCAACGGGCGGCCGCCTACACCATCGTCAGCCAGGCGGATCTGTATCGCGACATGGGCCGTTACGCCGAGGCGGACGAGACTTATCAGCGCGGGCTCACGGTGGCGGCGAAAAGCGGCATTTCGCATCTATCCGTCTATACTCTAGCCTCGTTGGGCTACACCTATCGCCTGATGGGCGACGTCGTGCGCGCGCGCCAGCTCCTCGTCGAAGCGATGGATAGCCTCACAGAGGCCATGCCCTACGAGCGAGGCCTGTGCCACTTTTATTGGGGTGTGCTTGCCCTGGATCAGGGCGAGCGCGATGTGGCCGAGCAATATCTGCGAACGGCGGCAGAGATGTTGGCCGGCGTCGAGGCCAAGCGCGATATGGGCCGTGTGTACCTTCATCTGGCGCGCCTGGCCTACCACCAGGGCGAGGAGCGCGCCGTGGAGCCGCTGCGCAAGGCGGCCGATCTTGCTCAGTCCCTGGGGAGCTCGCAATTCGCCCTGACCGAAGCCTTGCCGGTGGCCGACGATCTTTTGTTAAAGCTGCTTTCGCGCGCCCGCGAACTGGGGATTCGCGGATTCGAAGCGGTGACGCGACAGGGCGATCTCCTTGCCCTCCGACGGGGTTCACCTTCGGCGGGCGACTTGGCCAAAAGCCGCCCGGCGGCCGCCTCGCGCCGCACGACCGCGGCCCCTGTCGTAACATCGCCGACGATGCTGCCGCTCGAATTCCTGGGCCTCGATGGCGGCCAGGTCCTCAGAGCAGGAGAAGTGGTGCAGGATTGGGAATCCACAGTGGCGCGGACGATGATCTTTCTCCTTCTCTCGCATCCACGGGGGTTGCGCCGAGAGCGCGTCATCGACCTATTGTGGCCCGATGCTGGCCCGGCCAAAGGAAATAGTCTCTTTCATTCCACGTTGTATCGGGTGCGCAGTGCGCTCGGCAAAGACATTGTCATCCACGAGCAAGGGGGCATCTATCGCATCAACCCGGAGCGCGAATATCGATACGATGTCGACGAGTTCCAGCGGTTGGCCAAGCTGGCGCTCGGCCAAGAACGCGCCGCGTCGGACGACGCGCGGGCCAAGGCCGGCGAGCGCGCCTTGAGCCTTTATCGGCGTCCTTTTCTCGAATCACATGACTATGAATGGTGCGTCCAGATCCGCCGCTCTTTGGAGGACACCTTTGTGGCTCTCCTTCACGCGCAGGCCTGTCGCCTGATACAGGCCGGCGCGTTCGAGGAGGCGGAATCCCTGTACGTGCGCGTGTTGCATGTCGACCCGTACGATGAACGGGCTCATCGCGGCATCATGTGGAGCCGAAGCGTCCGCGGCGATCGATCGGGCGCCATGCGCCAGTTCCAGGCCTGCAAAGAGATTCTGGCCGATGAGATGGGCATCACGCCGGAGGCGGAGACGATCCATCTTTATATGGCTTTGTTGGCAGGGGATACCTCACCTCCCCCGCCTGTGTAGGGGCTTTTGTCGAAAGTGCTATTTACTCAAGACACCGTCGTGCGCACCCCGCAAGGGGTGCGTTTTTTATCATCCGGTGCCTGGACGCAACAAAAGGCCGCCCTTGGCGCGGGGATCGCCGTCGCCCTCGCCCGCCAAGGCGCCGACGTGGCCCTGGCCG
>JACIWY010000240.1 GCA_014360745.1 Chloroflexota bacterium | reverse complement strand
AGGGGGCGCCTTATAATCGAGCTCGGGCCGAAACTGAGCCATCTCCTCCGGGTTATGAAAATGATACTCGACCTCATCCACTTCATATACCGGATGTGCGGCACAAGCCTCCTCGTTGATATCGATGCCCAGGCCGGGCTTATCGGGCACGGCGATATAGCCATCCTTATCGGGAATGACGCCGATCGCCACCTCATTGCGCCAGGGCACATCCCAAGCGCGATGCTCCAAATAGATCAAGTTAGGTGAAGAGGCCAACACATGCAGGTTGGCTTGCTCGGCGATGGGGCCTGCGGAACCATCGTGCGGAGCGATCTTGACCGAAAAAGCCTCGGCCAGGATGGCGATCTTTTTCTCCTCCAAGATGCCCAGGCGGGTGATCTCGGGCTGAGCGATCTGGACGCAGCGCCGCTCGAACAAATCGCGGAAGGGCCATTTGGAATAAAGCCGCTCACCGGAGCCGATGGGCACCGAGGTGCGTTGCGAGAGCCAGACCAGGGCCTCGACGTCGTCGGGATTGGTTGGTTCCTCCAAGAAGGCGGGATCATAGGGCTCGATGGCTTTGGCCAGGCGTAGCGCGCCGCCAGGTGAGAATTCGCCATGGCAATGCACCCCGATCTCTATCTCCGGGCCCAGAGCTTCACGCAACGTGGCCAACACCTTGGCCGAGGGGGCGCACTTGAAGGCGGTAAAGCCACGATTCACCAGCTCACGGGCTGCTTCGATAGTGCTGGCATGGCCATAAACGCGAATCTTGTCCCACACCTTGCCGCCCAGCAACTCGTACACCGGGACATCGAGAGCCTTGCCCTTGATGTCCCACAAAGCCATGTCGATGGCTGCGATCACGCCACCGCGCACCGAGCCGGTAAAGCCATGGCCATGCAGGATGTCATAGATCTTGAAGTTGAGCCGTTCGATGTCGAACGGATTCTCGCCGCGCAAGATCGGCGCCACTTCTTGGATGCCCTTCTGACACACAGCGGGCCAGCCGCCGCCCTCACCCACGCCATAGAGGCCGCTGTCGGTGATGACTTGGGCAAAGATCCAGTTCCGACCGCGGGGTCGGTCGCCGCGCGGGTTCGAATTGCCGTTGACCAAAAAGGTCTTGATCTGCTCGATTTTCATGGTAACTCCTTGTATACGATCGATGATGCGGATAGAACCCCGAACGGTGCCCTTCAAGGGACAACCGTTACCTTCCCCAAGGACAAGCGATCATCCGCAGCCGGATGCCCCTCTCCATCGCGGATCGGCAAACGTGCGAACGAAACGGCATGATACATGCCTACATAGAGTTGATAGTCGCCGGGCTGAGCCCGGTCCGGGATCGCCAAAACATGCTCATCGACGATCACCTCGCCGATGTCCCAACTCGTCGTCGGTCGCTGCCACTGGGCCGGACGGGCGTCGTCCTGGGCGATGATCTGCTCATCCGCCCCCACCAGATGCACAAAGACCTTGTAATCTTTTTGAGGCGCGCTCGCCCGCCAATACAGGCGGAGGGTAAGCAGCTCGCCCGGCCGCACCTGCGCCTCGGCAAGGTCAAAGCCTAGCAGTTCGATGCCTGTGCCCAGCTCGGCCTCCAGACGATGCTCCATAGCCGGCACCTGATACGAACGCCGGCCCATGACGCGCACATGCCCCAAATGCAGGCCGGCTTCCCGATCGAGGGCACGCAAGCGCAATGCATATTCACCGGCGCTCACTTCCGGCTCAACGGTATAGACGATACGCACCACCTCGCCCAGGCGCCATTCACTCACCGGATAGCGGCTCGCCAAGGGCAGCTCGTGCCGCGCGACGACATGACCATCAGCCACCAGCTCGATCGCGATTTGTTGTGGCGCCGCTTCTCGGCCCACTTTTTGCCAGGCGACGGCGCGCTGGACTCGGCCACCGAGCGATACCGTTTGATCATAGACATCATAATCGAGAATACGCAGCCCCGAGCCGAAGGGCACCCCCCCGGCGTCGATGGGCTGTACATAGGCCCCTTCGCGTTCCAATTCCACTTCGCCGAGATCCAGGCTGGTGCCGGCCAGGCGGCCTTGCACGATCAACGGCAGGACATCTCCCTCCTCAGGGCCGAACACCAGCCGGGCGCGATAGGGCCCGGGCGGGATGCCCGGCGGCAGCCGTAGATGAAATAGCTGATAAACAACATCTCCGGTCTGCCATTGCTCGCGGAAATAGCCCATCTGCCGATCTTGCGCCCAAAGCACGTCGTCCTCATCTAGCAAGTGCAGGCCCAACACCCGCCCTTCGCCCGGTTGATTCACCCGCCATCGCACCAACACCTCGAGCGGCTCGTCGCGGGGCGCCTGCCGAGGTAGCTCCCAACTCAACACATCGACTTGGCCGACCGAATTGCCAAAGGAAGCCATCGCCTCCGCGGCCCGCTCCATCTGCATGGCTTTCGGGCGAAGGCGGAAGGAGCGGATCATCGCCTTGCCAAAAGGATCCGGCACTTCACCAACCGGCTCGACGAGGCGTTCCATAGCCTCTTGAATCGCCCCTTCCAGCGGGTTGGACGCACACGGCCACAGATACAAGAGCGGAGCAGGCCGATTGGGCACGACGAATACCGACTGCCCCGCCGTCCAAAGTGCCTCGGTGGTGCGAGGTTGCACAAAAACGACGGTGGGATGCTTGTATTCCTCGGCCTGCAAGACGACGGCATAGCCCTCCTCCATAGCCCGCCGAGCCTGTTCGGCAAGTTGGACGTAATCGGCATGAAAGGTGTAAAACGTCTGCCGATCGATGGCCCACACGTCGAAATAGGTATATCGCGCGGTCAACCCTTCATAGGCCAATAACCCCACCACGGCGGCCATCGAGGCCCGACGCAGTCCCACGTTGAGCGCAGCCGCACGGCACAGGCCGCTCTCGATCCCCAAAGCAACCAGAGTGTAGAGCGCCGGTGTGATCCCGAACATACGCTGCCCTTGTGGCATGGCCTCCTTGGTCAAGGCGGCCGGCAGGCTCATGCCGACAAGCCAGATGGGCAACAGCATATACTCCGGCCTCCGCCACTTGCTCACAGCAACCAACAAACCCACGAGAAACAGAACGGCCGAGGGCAGCGAGAGGATGGGTCTGCCGGGCAGGTTGAAATGTGGGCGCGGATCGCCCGCCCAAAAGAAGCCGGCCCATGTGCGAACCAGGTTATTCAACACGGCAAGCGCCGCATCCGCACCCTTGGCCTGGCGAAAGATGAGCACCTGATTGGCGCGCTCCCAAAAGTACTCTGGATGCCGCAGAAAGTAGACCCCCAAGGGCGCGAAAACAAGCAGCGCTATCAGGCCGGCCAGCAGCAGGCCGCCGAATCGCAAGCGGAAACGCCGCTTATCCACGATGAAGGCATAAATAAAGAAAAGCAAAACGGTAATAGGGAAAAAGCGTGCTGCTAAATAAGTATACAAAACAAGCCCCGTTACCGCCCCCCCCATCACGAACGACTCTATGCGGCCATCCCGATACCCTCGCCATAACCCATACATAGCCAGGCATTCTAAAGGCGGAATGAGGATGTTAGGGTAGCCGTTGCGACTCACCGTAAGGTGCCAGTAGGAAAGGGCAAGTAGGGCGCCGGCCAAAAGCCCGACCCGCGCGCCGAATAGCTCGCGCATCAACAGATAGACAAGAGGGATCGTGACGATGCCGATCAGCGCCGACGTCAGGCGGATGCCCAAGATGTGAATGCCCACCAGGCGAAAGACAATCGCCATGACATACATATAAAGCGGCTCTCGACCGGTATAAGCGGGAAAAAAGATGGGGCGGCTGCCGCGATAGATATCCCAAGCCTGCAAACCATAGACCGCCTCGTCAAAATGAAGCCCGGGGGGCACCATATCAAGCCGAATCAGGCGCAACCCCGCGCCTAATAGGGTCACCAGGAGGAGCCAGAGAGAACCATTACGGGCCCACTCGGGAAACCTGCGGGGGCCCTGTCCAACGAAGCGCCTTGGAGGGATTTTCATCGAGTGCCATTGAATAACAAGGATGACGATCTCCGCGAGTCAATGCGCAAACTAAACGATTAAACGGGGCAAGCCTGAGCCTGTCCTCCGCGGACAATCCGCAATCGCTAGCTATCTTATTGGTAAGCGAAGCTGCCGTCAATCCGCCAGAGGAAGGGCCGGTGCCAGGCTTTGTACTGATGTTTGGAACAAGCCTCCAGGTTGAGGTCTAACCCCAGGCCGGGGCGATCCGGCGGCAGTAGATAACCCTCTACCAGGGGGATCGGCTCGTCCACCAGCTCGCGGCGAGCGGGAGCATCGTCCGGCCGGTACTCGAGCACGATAAAGTTCTGTGTGCTGAGGGCAAAATGCATATTCACCGCGTTGGCCACCGGGCCGCAGGGGTTATGCGGCGCGACCATGACGTACTCGGCCTCGGCCATGAAGGCGATCTTTTTCATCTCCCACAGCCCGCCCACGACGGTGACATCAGGTTGGAGGATGTCGGCGCCTTCGTTGGCCAACAAGTCGCGGAACTCGAATTTGGTGTACATCGACTCGCCAGTGGCAATGGGAATGGGCGATTTGCTGCGCAGATAGCCGAAGGCCTTGCGATTTTCGGGTCGCAATGGTTCCTCCAAAAAGAGGGGGCGATAGGGCTCCAGCACGTTGCACATGGCCAGCGCCTTGAACGGCTCAAAAACCTGGGCATGCGCATCCAGGCCGATGTCTACCGTGTCGCCCACGGCCTCGCGCACAGCGCACATACGCGCTTCTACCCCTTTGAGCCACTCGCTCAAGCCCATATCGTGCCAGAGCTTATCACTGCGCGGGTGGGGACTCATCTTGAGTGCCGTGTAACCGTATTTGGCCACCAACGCCTTGGCGTTCTCGGCAGTCTGTGCCGGGGAATCGCCGCCCACGCCCTGATAGACCCGCACCTTGTCCCGACACTTGCCGCCGATCAACTCATAGACCGGCGCGTTATAGTACTTGCCCTTGATGTCCCACAAAGCATGTTCGATACCGCTGATGGCGGCGTTGATGAGCGAACCGCCCGGGAATCGCGAACCGTTATACATGAATTGCCACAACCCCTCGATATCCAAGGGATTGCGCCCGATGAGCCACTCGGCGTAATACTCCAACGCCTTGACCGTGGCTAGGTCGGGGCCTACGGTGAAACATTCGCCGATGCCGTGGATGCCCTCGTCGGTGAGGATGCGCACCAGTGGCATGTTACGCTCGCCCAGAGCGGCCAGATAGGTTTCGAGAGCGGTGACCTTCATGACTGACTCCTGATTGGGATCTCTTGAGTTTACCCTCTTCCTACATGCCCCTATGGCAAGCGCGCCGGATCGACCGGATACGCGCCGTATGCTTTGACCATCTCGCCGATGCGTTCGACGCGCTCCCATTTGGTCGCCGGAACGGCCATGTCGGCCACGCCGAGGATAAACGCATCGCCGGGAGCGATGACGCGGAACAGATCATACATATAGGCCTCGAACTCTTGATCGGTAAAAGGCTCGCAGAGCAGGATCGAAGGCACCCCGCCCCAAATAACGATCCGTTCACCCCACACCTTGCGCAAATGCCCCAACGTGACCGGCACCATAGGCGCCGTGACCATGCACTCGGCGATGTCATAGCCGGCTTCCAAGATCATCTCTTCCAGACCACTAATGTCGGCATCGCCATGGAATTGAAGCAATTTACCATGGGCGTGGTAATAGGCTGACACTTCTTTAAGATAGGGCAGCATGTACTCGCGAAAGATGGGCGGGGGCGTCATCTGCGCGTGAAAGTGGGCGCCGTGCGAGACGATAAGCGCCGGCGAGGCGGCGATAACCCGATGGATCTCCCAATAATGATCGGTCATCACTTTCAACAAGCGCTCCACTTGTTGCGGGTAATCGTACAGGTGATAGAAAGCCTGGTTGTAGCCGATAAGTTGCCCCAGAAGATAGTTAGCGGGTGTCCATGGGGTGTTTACTTGGGGGATACCGTCATCGCCGCACTCCATATCAAAGGCCCGATATTCCTCATACGTAGGTATGGTGATGGTATGCTCATAGATCCACTC
>JACIWY010000024.1 GCA_014360745.1 Chloroflexota bacterium | reverse complement strand
AATGGTGGTGTTGGGCACTCTACCGGTCCTGATACTTTACCCCTTCTTGCAACGCTATTTTGTTGCCGGCATCCGCCTGGGTGCGGTGAAAGGCTGATTCGAAAGCCTGCTTGTGCGTTTGGGCGCTCACTCTTGGGCGCCCAAGCGCAGCGCCTCGAACACGCGGATGCGCAAGAGCCGCACCAACACCACCCCTTCGGCTAGGATCATGACCAAGAGCATGCTCGTCGCCAGCCAGGGTATCTTTTCATGGTCGATGAGGGGGATGAACGGCGGCACCGGAACCTTGGCCTGTTCCGTCACCTGGATAAAAGGCACGTAGAGCTGCGCCGCGACAATGCCCAGGCCGATGCCCGAGGCCACGCCATAGCCGAGGGTCAGGGCATACTCGATGAACAGGGCCGAGAGGATGGTGCCCCGATCGAGGCCCAGGGCGCGCATGGCGGCATAGCGGATCCCTCGCGTCTGGATCGTCGAGGCGGTGTGCAACATAAAGCCGGCCGCGGCCAGTAGGGCGCCGGCCAGAAAAGAGACGCTCAACATGCCGAATAGGCCCACCCGCTCCAGCCGCGCCCGATCCTCGGCCAGGATATTGGGCAGGTTCCCCGTCTCCTCCAAGCCTTGCAGTGCCCGGCGCCGGATTTCGGCGGACACCGTCTCGCTGTCGGCGGTTGGCTCCAGCCGCACCCACAAGCCGTGGGGGATCATCCCCGCCGTCTGCGTCTGCAAGTAGGATAGGTTGGCCACAAAGAGCGGGGCTTCTTCCGGGAACATGGTGGGAAAATAGTCAAAGGTGCCCACTAACTTGAACTCGAAGGGCAACCGGTCTTCGCCGACGATGAGCGTGACCCGCAGCGCACTGCCGGGTTCGAGGCTCAGCTCCGCGGCTGTGGCCCTGGGCATCAGCAAAGCGTTTTCCTCGCCAGCCAACAGGTTCATCAACGTGCCCAGAGACGTGGGAGCATAATCGGGGCGATAGTAGGCGACAGAAGGAAATCGGTAGCGGTCGATGGCCAACAGTCGCGCCTCCAAGAGTCGCCCCGCCGGAGAGGTGACCGCCGTATAGTTGCCGACCGCCATGGCCCGGGCTACGCCGGGGATCTCTTCATACGTGCTCATCGGCAAGGCGGCCAGTTCTTCCCAAGGGGTCAGCAACAGCACTTCTTCGCCGTTCTCGTCGACCGGCGGAGGGGGCTGCAAGACCAGGTCGGCGCCGATGGCGTAACGGCGATGCTCTAGCAGCCAGCTATCGGCGCTGCGCGCCAGCGAAGCGTAAAAGACGCCACTGGCCAGGCAGAGGATCAACATATACATCGGCAGGCGATAGCGCCGGCCATCGCGCCCCAGATCGGTCAGGCCGAGATAGGCGGCCATCGTGGGCAATAGCGAGCCGATCCCCGCCAACGGCCGGATGAACAGCAAGAAACCCTCGACCAGCACCAAAGGCAGGGTCAGCACAAAGAGCGAAGGCGCGATGAGCAACAGGGGGTCATGGCGGGGATCGCCCGGCTGCCAGCTTACCAGGCCCAAGGAGCCCACCGTTCGCAGGCGCTGATAGGCGTAATAACAGGCGGCCAGGGCAAACGCCATGAGCAGGAGGCGCGCGGCGTCGAGCGTGGCCGAGGGGCGGACGTGTTCTCGCTCCTGGGCTACGACAGTGCGTTTGGCCGCTGCCCAGGCCGGCGCCAATCGGGTGAAGATGACGAGCGCTAGGACAAAGAGCATCAGGCGCCAATCGGCGGCGGCCAGGTAAACGGGCAAGGGGCTGCGCCGGATGAACTGCAAAAAGCTGAGCGAATAGCCCAGTATTCGCGCCAGAAACAGGCCCAGGGCCAGACCAACGGGCAGGGAAAGCGCCAGCAATATGAGGGTCTCGATCAATACCAAGGCCATGATCTGCAGGCGTCCGCTGCCGCGGCTGTTCAACATGGCCAGCTCGCGCGCCTGAGAGCGATTCAACGTCCACGAGACGATGCCCATGAAGCAGAAGCTGATCAAGATCAAGGGCAAGGCAAAGCTCAATAGGATCAACGTCAACGCGTTCTTGCGCGCCTGCCCGGCGAGCAGCCTGGTGGAAAGGTCCTGGCTCATGATGCCTCCGGGCAATACGGCGGTGGCCTGGGCTTGGACCGTCGCCAACCCCTCGACATAATGTTCGCCGCGGGCCAGGTTCATGCGCCGCTCGTCGAGCACAAAGCACCAGGAGATCAGCCCCACTTTGCCGGGGATTGTCGGGTAAAGGTGGCGCTCGTATTCCTGGCGCGAGGTGAGCAGGATCCCTTCATAGTACCAAATCTGCTCCGTGTATCCCCAGAACTTGGCCTCCGGATCTCGGGCTTCCCAAAGGCCGGCGATGCGCACCGGCACCTGAGGGGCGTTCCAACCGTTGAGGTTTTGTATCGTGTAGCGGTCGCCGACCTGCAAGCCCATCTCGAGCGCATAGTCGTATCTCACCCACACGGCCAATGTGTTGGCGTCGGCGTCCTCGCCGAAAGGCGCCCCTTGGACGATCTCGATCTGCTCTTCGACGCCGGGCGCGACGACGACATAGACGCCGTCGACCGACGTTTTTTTGTCGGCATCCGATAGGATGGAGGACAAGATGGCGTCGGCGGAACGACCGGCATCGGTGGGATGGTCGGCCGGGAGGCGGAGGTCATGGCGCGGGCTTTGTATCTCGGTCTGGGCGTACGCTATCGGCAGGTCGATCTCGCGCACGACCAGGCGCGAGAGGAATTGCTGATAGGCGCTCACATCGGCGATGGCCAACGGTTGGCGGGCGCTCGGATAGGCCTGGAAACGGATCACGAACGGGGAGCGATGGGTATCACTGCGCAGCAGCCCCAACTCGTCGCGGATGATGTGTTGGCTGACGGCGTCGGCAAAGACGGGCACACAAACGATGATGCCCAGCGCGAGGGCACTGCTCAGCCCAAAGACCAAGGTGAGCAAGCCTCTGCTGGTGAGCCGTTTCCAGGCAATGCCAAAGAGGAACAATATACGCATTCGCACATCTACCCAAGATAATTGGCAGCCCCCATAGGGGCCAGAAGTATCAAAACATAATACCGCAACACGGCCAAAAGATCAAACGCATCACACCTGCTCCAGGTAATCCATCTCCGGCCTGAGCGGCCAGCGATAGGTCTCTGGCGGCTTGACGCGACGAGCCCAGGCGTGCAGGATTTCACCGTCGGCGCGCTTTTCCTGGATGCGTTTCCAGACGGCGTCGGGGTTCCAGCCGTCGAGCACGAGGGCGGTCAGCTCCTCGCGGATGGCCTGGCAGCCGGGGTCGGCGGCGCGATCGTGCATCTCGGTGGGGTCCTCGCGCAGGTTAAAGAGCTGCGGCGGTTGGCCATGATAGTAGTTGAGCTTCCAATCGCCGCGACGTACCATGCGGTGAATGCAGCCCTCGTCGGTGCAGTATTCGGAAAAGGCGATGTCATACCAGTCGTTGGTCTCGCCGCGGATCAGGGGCAACAGGCTGCGCCCGTGAGAGGCGGGCAGCGCCGGGGCGCCCAGGGCGTCGAGGATGGTGGCGTTGAGGTCGAGGGCGCTGACCACGCGATTGCAGCGCAGCCCCTCAGGCAAATGGCCGGGCCAGCAGAGGATCATGGGCACGCGCACCGCCTCTTCATAAAAGGTCTGCTTCCACCAGAGGCCATGTTCGCCCACCTGTTCGCCATGATCGGAGCTGTAGACGATGAGGGTGTTTTCGGCCAGGCCGTTGCGTTCCAAGGCTTCGAGGATCTCGCCCACCATGGCGTCGACGCGGTCTACCAGCGCCCAGTAGGCCGTGCGGCAACGCATCACTTCTTCGTCGGTCACATCGGTGATGCCGCAACGTTCGCGCCACCAGCGATGGTAGGGGTGCAGATGGTCTCCCCAAGGCTCGGGGTGGTCGGGCGGGGGCACGCGGCCCTCGTAGCGTTCATAATCCTTGCGGCGGGCCACAAAGGGTTGATGCGGCAGCATAAAGCCGATGGAAAGGGAAAAGGGCTCGGTAGGCACGTTCGAGCGCCTAGCGATGCCTAGCTGGTTCAGGTAATAGATCGCGGCCGCCGTGGTATACTCGTCGTGCACCTCGTAGGCGTTCTGGCCGATGCCCGAGAGTTGCAGGCTGATACGCGCCGGCCCCTGGGTGCCGGTGAGCATACCGTGGTCGACGCCGGGCGTGCCGCCGATATAGTTGGCGCTATGGTCTCCGACCAGGCGCTCGGCGTAGCCGTGAAGCTGGTCGGGGCCGCGGGAGTGCATGCGCCCGATGAGCACCGGCCAATAGCCGGCGGCGCCCATGGCGTGGGCCAACGTGGGGATGCCGGAATCGAGCGAATGATCGTTCGTCCAACAATCGTTCTCGTAGGGGTGCCGTCCGGTCAGCATGGACATGCGTGAAGGCACGCAAATGGGCGAGGGGCAGTAGGCGTTCTCAAAGAGCACGCCGCGGGCGGCCAGGCGATCCAGGTTGGGCGTCTGCACCACGGGGTCGCCGTAACAGCCGGTGACAAAGGGGTTGTGCTGATCGGAATGGATGTAAAGCAGGTTGGGACGGTCGTCAGGCATGTAGGGCATGGGGTTGTTCTCCTTTGTGAGATGTTGAGCCGGATTTCCTTCGCGTAGACGGTTGCGCTGCGCGCCACGGCGCGGCGGCCCGAACTCCAGCGGCATGCCCAAGGCGTCGCCGACCGCCGCCCCAACGATGACGCCTCTCGCGCGGTCGCCCAAGTTCATCGCTTCCTCCTGAGAATGTTTGCTAGAAGCGTCGTTAACATAGAGACGAATATTGAGTGAAAGGGTTTGCGCGTTTGTCGCTCCGCATATCCCCTGCTATCATGAACCCAATGTACCCATGTCTTATCACCAGGGAGGCTCTCCATGCCAAAGGAGCGTGTCGCCATCACCAAAGTGCAAGAGCAACGGCTGGACGAAGCGCTGGAACACGGCCTGGAGCTCATCGGCGGGCTGGAGCGCATCGCGCCCGCCGGTAGCCGGGTGTTGATCAAGCCCAATTATACCATTGTGCCCACCGACCGGGGCATTACCCATCCGGAGGTGGTGGAGGCGGTGACGCGGGCGGTGGCCGCCCGTTCGCCGGCGCAGATCGTCATTGCCGAAAGCTCGGGCGACTATTATACCAGCTACTGCTATCGTCTGGAAGGGCTTTATCGTATTGCCGCGCGCTATGGCGCTCGTCTGGTCGATCTCAACGTGGAGGAAGGAGTGCGCGTACCCGTCCCCGCCGACCTGGGCCGTGACCATGTCATGGTTCCACGCGTCGTGGCCGATAGCGAGGTGATCATCTCGCTGCCGGTGTTCAAGCTATGGGGCGGGAGCCCCATGTCGCTCTGTTTAAAAAACTTTTTTGGCCTGTACGGCGCGCGCTATTACGGCCACAATAAACACTCGCGTGAGATCGTTCGCGAACACCCCTTCTTTGCGCTGCCGGGCGAGGTGGGGGAGGAGCCGGGTATCCATAGCCCCTCGGTGGCCCAATCGGTATGCGCCATCAACTGCGCCGTGCCCACCCATCTGGGCATTATCGACGCCCTGGAGGGCGGGGATGGTGGCGGGAACTGGATCCGCCTCGATACCCTGATCGTGGGCACCAACCCGGTGGCGATCGATACGGTGGGCATGGCTCTGGCCGGCTATGATGCCCGCAACTACCCGACCTTTACCCTTTGCCATGAGCATGGGCTGGGGCCATGCAATTTAGAAGACATCGAGGTGGTGGGTTCTCCGCTCGAGGAGTGCGCCTTTCGCCTGGAGCGGCTGCGCGATAACGTGTTAGAGATGCCCCTGGATTATTGCTTGAACCTGCTTTCCACCGGTGAGCTGCAACAGATGGTGCGCGGGATGCAATTGCATGGCCTGTTGCCCCAGAGCCCACCTCCCTCGGAGCGAGGGGACCTGTTGGCTCTGTTGAAAGAACGGATCGCCGCGCCGGATTATTATCGCGAGGCGCTCGCTCAATTGGGGGAGCATCCGCGCAAGTTGTTGGAGTTGATCATCGAGCGGGGCGGCACCTCCGGCGACCTGGTGGCCATTCGGAACGCGCTGAGCGAGTACTTTGGGGGCGGCGAGTCGCTGCACTATGCGCCGGCGGCGCGCACATTGCTGCGGCTGGGGTTGGCCTATCCGGTCGATGGTGCTTGGCGGCACTATTACCTGTTGCCGGAGGGTTTGCTAAGCGTGTACCGCGCCGGTTGACGCCGGGCCGGCGGGGGATCGCCCTTTTGCCTTTCCGGGCATTCCGCGTCAGCCTACCCTCCCGCAGGTTGCTGGATCATGGACTGCTGAAGCAAGGCTTCAGCAGTCCATACGAAGTTATCCCGTCTACTTGGCGAGAGGACCGCTAAGCGTGTACCGCGCCGGTTGACGCCGGGCCGGCGGGGGATCGCCCTTTTGCCTTTCCAAGCGTTCCGCGTATACTGGCAGTTGTTGCAATTATTGGCAATAAGAGATCGTGAATAAGGAACAGGAGGAAAGGCGATGCACATACCGGATGGGTTTGTCAATGCGGGCACGGCGGCGGTCACCTATATCGCCTCAGCGGGGGCGGTGGCCTATGCGGTCAAGCGCACCAACAAGGCGCTGCGCGAGCGTGAGGTGCCGCTGATGGGGGTGATGGCAGCTTTTATCTTTGCCGCGCAGATGATCAACTTTAAGGTGGCGGGCGGCACCTCAGGGCATTTGTTGGGTGGGGCGCTGGCCGCCATTTTGTTGGGCCCCTGGGCAGGGACGTTGGTCATCACGGCGGTGCTGGCCGTGCAGGCTTTTGTCTTTCAAGACGGAGGCTTGGTCGCTTTGGGGGCCAACGTATTGAACATGGCGGTCATCGGTGTGTGGAGCGCCTATGGGCTTTATGTTCTAATCCGCCGGGCGTTCTCGGGCGAGCGTGCGGTGTGGATTGGGGGTGCCGTTTCTGCCTGGGCTTCGGTGGTGCTGGCTGCGCTGGCCGCCTCGATAGAGTTGGCCGTCTCGGGCATGGCGCCGCTGGGCGTGGTGGTGACGGCCATGGGGCTGGTGCATATGGCCATCGGCATCGGCGAGGCGCTGATCACGGTGGCGGTGTTGGGCTTTTTGGCTGCTACGCGCAAGGATCTCTTGGAACTGAACGCGCTTGCGGTGGGAGGTGCCTCATGAACGCTCGCTGGATCTGGATCGGGCTGGGTTTGGCCCTGCTGGTGGCTCTGCTATCTCCGTTGGCCTCTTCGCATCCCGATGGGCTGGAAAGGGTCGCCGAGGACAAGGGCTTTTTGGAAAAGGCCCAGGATGCCTGGTATCGGCTGATTCCCGATTATGTGTTCCCCGGTGTGGAGAACGAAAGCCTGGCGACGATCCTGGCCGGTGTGGTGGGCACGCTCATCATGTTCGGGCTCGTGTTCGGGTTAGGGCGGCTGTTGGCCAGGCGTAGCACTTCTTGACCTGCGAGTATCCGGTTGAAAGAGGGGCGATGGCGCTCGACTTGTTAGATCCTTATCGCGAAAGCGCAAGCTTGATCCATCGCAGCGATGCGCGGGTCAAGCTGGCGCTCGCTTTGCTGCTTATTTTAGCGATCCAGGTGACGCCGGTGGCTGCCTGGCCCGTGCATGTCGGCTATTTGGGCTTGATCTTGGCGGCCATCTTGCTGGCGCGCCTTTCGCCGCTGCGCGTTGTTGGGCGTTCGGCGCTGGCGCTGCCCTTTGTGTTCATGGCGGCAGCGGGCTTGCCTTTTGTGCGCGATGGCGAGCCCTTGGTCAAACTGGACATGCTCGGCCTACCTGTGACCATGACCGATGTGGGGTTGTTGCGTTTCGCCAATATCTTGCTCAAGGCCTGGCTCTCGGTGCTGGTGAGCGTGACCTTGATCTTTACCACGCATTTTACCGCGCTTGTGCGCGCCATGCGTTCATTCGGCGTGCCTTTGGTATTGACCTCGGTCATTGCCATGATGTATCGCTATTTGTTTGTGTTGGTCGATGAGACGCGCCGATTGATGACGGCGCGGGAGGCGCGCAGCGCCGAGCCCGAAGGCGGGCGGGCCGGCCGCAGCCTGTGGTGGCGCGCCCAGGTGACGGGGAACATGATAGGGACGCTCTTTTTGCGCACCTACGAGCGCAGCGAGCGCATTTACAACGCCATGTTGGCGCGAGGCTTTAGCGGGGAGATCCGCGTGCTGCATGAGAATAGGCTGGCGCGGCGCGAGCTCGGCGTGGCCTCCACGGTGGCCGTGTTGTTGGTCGCTGCAGCGGCGCTGGCAAACGTGGCTTGGTAGGCGAGGCATGGCCGACGGATACCTTGTGCAGGTGACTGATCTCCACTATACCTACCCCGATGGGACGGCGGCGCTTAATGGCGTCACGCTGGCCTTAGGCGCCGGCGAGAAGGTGGCCCTTATCGGGCCGAACGGGGCGGGCAAGTCGACGCTATTGCTACACCTCAACGGTATCTATCGCGGGCGGGGTACGGTGCGTGTCGCTGGCATGGAAGTCAATGAGGAGAGTGTGCGGCGCATCCGGGCTCGAGTGGGGTTGGTATTCCAGAACCCCGACGACCAGCTCTTTAGCCCCACGGTGTTCGATGATGTGGCCTTCGGGCCGCTGTACATGGGGCTGGAGGAGGATGAGATTCGTCGGCGCGTCGAACGTGCGTTGCGCCAGGTAGGGATGTGGTCGTATGCGGATCGTATGCCCCATCATTTGAGCTTGGGCGAAAAGAAGCGCGTGGCCATTGCCACCGTGCTATCCATGTCGCCGGAGATCCTGGCCCTGGATGAACCTTCGGCGGGTTTGGATCCCCAGGCGCGGCGCGCGCTGATCGAGTTGCTCGTCGAGCTTCCTCAGGCGATGCTCATCGCCTCGCATGATCTCGATTTTGTGCGGCGGGTATGCCGGCGGGCCATCCTGCTTGTTGGCGGGCGTGTGGTGAGCGAGTTCGCCGATGAGCAGATGGACGATCTGTTCCAAGTCAAACTCTGGTAGGCCGCGCGGCGGTTACTCTGAAAATATTACCCCGAAGTGACGGGCATCTTGGAAAGTGCCCGTCACCTCCTTAGGCTGACGAGGGCCCTTGTGCGGCCAGATGCATAATCTCGGCCAGGGCCGGATAGAGCCGTCGGTAAATCTGGTAAGGGCGATCGTACAGGCGATGACGGGCCGGATCTGGGATGAGCGTTTCTTGTGGCGGGGGGACGGCGCGACGAACGGCCTCGCCATAATCGGCGTAAAGCCCGGCAGCTACGCCGGCGGTCATGGCCGCGCCCAGGACGGTGGCCTCGTGGACGGTGGGCAGAGATAGCGCAACGTTCCAGACATCGGCCTTGATCTGGCGCCAGAGCGGATTGCGCGCAGCGCCACCGATCGTCACGGCATGGCGCACGGGCACGCCGCTGCGAATCTCGATCAGCTCGATGAGATGGCGCATGGCGTAAGCGGCGCCTTCCATGATGGCGCGGATCATGTCGCCGCGGGTGGTGCCAAGCGTCAAGCCAAAGAACACACCTCGCGCATCCGGATCCCAAATGGGGGCCCGCTCTCCCATCATATGCGGCAAAAAGATCACCCCGTTGGCGCCCGGCGGCGATGTGGCGGCCTCGCGGGTCATGGCTTCCCACAGGTCATCGGTATCGATAGCCGCGTGTGCTCCTTCTCCCCCCTTGCCCGAGGCGCGATAGAGTTGGTCGCGGAACCACTGCAGGGCAGCGCCCGGCGTGCTAATGGCGCCGATAAGCACCCACACCCCCGGCACGACATGCCAACGAGCCAGCAGCTCCGGGCTGAATACCGGCTGTGGCAGACAAACGGCGATCATCTCCGAAGTGCCGCTGACGTCGAAGGCATCGCCGGGGTGAATGGCGCCGACGCCGACTGAAGACATGGCGCCGTCGATCCCGCCCAGGGCGACCGGAACACCACGGGGAAGGCCCAATTCCCGAGCAACATCGGGCAGAAGTGGCGCATGGCTCTGAGGGGCATGCACATCGGGCAGGCGAGCAAGGTCGAAGCCCAGCCGCTCCGCGACCTCGACGCTCCAATCGATGGCTCGATAGTCAAAGGGACCCACAAAGCTGGCCGTCGTCCAATCTATGCGGGTTTCGCCGGTGAGCCAGCGAAAGAGGAAAGAGCCGGTGGTCAGAAAGCGATGGGCGATGGCATAGATGGTTGGCTCGTGGTCGCGCAGCCAAAGGATCGAGGCGAGGCTGGTATTGCCGGAAGTTACCCGATTGGCCGAGACTTGGTGGATGTTGGGAACCTGCCCCACGATCCAGGCTGCTTGGCGGGCGCTGCGAGTGTCAAAGTAGGCGATGGCGTTGCGCAGGGGCTGCCCATGGCGATCGACGGGCACCACGGTGCCGATCATGTTGCTCAAACCCAGCGCAGCGATGTCATCGGGAGAGGCTTTGGCTTGTGTCAGGACGTGGGGAACGCCGACCCGCACCGCCGCCTGCCAGCGGGCAGGGTCGATTTCCGCCCATCCGGGATGAGGGGAGAGGATCGGAATCTGTTCTTGGTGTAGCCCGAGCAGCCGGCCGTCCAGGTCGAACAGGCCAATCTTGACCGCCGTGCCGCCTACATCGATGCCGAGAAGTGATTTGGGGGCCATGACGCACGCCTTTCTGCGCCGGTAGGTGCGGTTTCAACCGCCGTTCGATGGGTGATTATAGGGCGAGGCAAGGGCTATGTAAAGCCAGATGGGACAAGACAAACGTATCGATGACCTGACTTGCCGCCTCTGGCCGAAAGGACTAGAATCGGCGGGACGTTTGGCGATATTCCGCTCTTGGGAGGTGGCGACCATGACCGATTTACGCGCTTTGCTCGACCGGCACATCGCTTTCTGGCGCCATGAAGAGGCCGATGAGCCGCTGGTGCGCGCCCTTCCGCGCCACGAGCGACGCAAATTCGAGAACACCGACGTAACGCCCGATATGCTGGATGTGGAGGAACTCACCCCCCTGGTGGGCCGGCGCAACCCCGACAAGGGCCTGGTGCAAGGCGATCTGTTGCGCGGCCTGTGCGCCTTTTCGCGTATCCCCTGGATGGAGGCGATCATCGGCTGTGAGATCCACGCCGGCAACGATGAGGCGATGTGGCCGCGGCCGGCGCTGGGGCCGAATCTGGAGGGCAGGGAGCGCATCGTGCCCACAGATGACAATCCTTGGCTCGTCAAGCTCTTGGAGTTGACGCAGGCGCTGGTGGACGCCAACGATGGTACCTATGTTGTTACGCACACGTTGCAACGTGGGCCGAGCGATATGCTCTCCGCCTTGGTCGGCGATGAGCGCATGGGGCTGCTGCTGTATGACTCGCCCGAGGATGTGGCCGATATTCTCCGCCGCGCTAGCCAGGCGTTCATCCAAGTGGCCAGGGCACAATACGCGCGCATCCCACCCTTGGAGGGTGGCTGGGTCTGTTGGGCTTATGGTTTGTGGGCGCCCGGCTCGGTGATTCGTTTCCAGTCCGACTCTTCTAGCCAGCTCTCGCCGCGCATGTACCGCGAACAGATCCTGCCTCATGATCGCACCATTATGCGGGCGTTTGAATATTCCATTTTGGATCTGCACTCGGCCGGCACTTTGCATATCCATCCGGCGCTGTTGGAGACGGAGGAGCTGAACGCCATTTCGGTCACCCTGGATCGCTACGCCAACGCCCCGACGGTGGAAGAGTTGTTGCCCACTTTTGCGGCCATCCTGGAGGCCAAGAGCTTGCTGGTGACGGGGGAGATGACGTGGGCGGAGCTGGAGTTAATACGTCGCTCGCTTCCCGCACGGGGCCTGGCCATCAATGCCCAGCTCACCGACAAGTTGTTGTGGCAACGGGGCGTATGACACAGGAAAGAGACAAGGATGGGATGGGTTCGAGTCGGCGGCCAGAGGGAGGGCGTTGATGCGCTTGGTGTTCCTGGGCACCGGCACTTCCCATGGCGTGCCGACTATCGACTGTATGATCGACCACTACGCACATTGCCCCCGTGGGGTGTGCCATAAGGCGCAGAACGACCCGCGTTACCGCCGCACGCGCACCTCGCTGTGGGTGTGCAGCGATGGGTTCAGCCTGCTCATCGATACTTCGCAAGATTTTCGCCAACAAGTTCTGGCCCAACAAGTGCGCCGGATCGACGCGGTGCTATACACCCATGGTCATGCGGATCACATTTACGGGTTGCCCGATATTCGCTCCTATTGTCGCTTGCAACAAGGGCCTATCGACATCTATGGCTCCGCCGAGACGATCGACATCCTGCGTCGAGGATTCTCCTATGTATTTAATCCGCCTCCGCAAGTGGGGGGAGGGATTCCCCAGGTGCGAGAGCACATGCTGGACGGATCCCTGCTGCTGGGAAATTTGCGCGTGGAGCCGATCCCCGTGGTGCACGGCCCGTTGCAAGGTTGTTACGGCTATCGCCTGAACGACGTCGCCTATCTGCCCGACGTCCACGAAATCGGCGCGGAGGCGATGGCCCGCTTGCAGGGGCTAGACCTGCTCATTCTCAACTGCCTGCGTTTCCGCCGCCACGCCACCCATTTGTCGCTGGAAGAGAGCCTGGCCTATATCGAGGCGCTGCGGCCACGTCGCTCTCTGTTGACCCACATGACCCACGATATCGATTTTGAACAGGACAGCGCGCTCTTGCCGGCGGGCGTGGCCTTTGCCCATGATGGTCTGGAGGTCGAGGCTTGACCGCGCGCGAGTTGCACGAGGGCGACAGGGGCGGCGGCAATCACGTGTCTTTGGTGCGCTGGCTCTATGTCTTGATCTATGGCAGCTACGGCACGACCGCGATCTACCGCACCCTCTTCTTTCGCCGGGTTGGCCTGGATGGGGCGCAGATAGGTTTGTTGATCGGTTTGCAGCCCCTGGTGCAAATCGTGGCCGGGCCTATGTGGAGCCTGATCGCCGATCGTTTTCATCTGCGCAGCAGGCTGCTCACTATCGTTACGGGCATGAGCTGTCTGCCGATGCTGGGAATGTTCTTTTGTCATAGTTTCCCGGCGTTGGTCGTATGGAACATCCTCTACGCCCTTTTTATGGGCCCCATTCAGCCGCTTACCGACAGTATAGCCCTGAGCGCCCTTGGCCGCGAACGATACAAATACGCCAGCATCCGCGCCTTTGGCTCATTGGGCTATGCGCCGGTAATGTGGCTCACGGGGTATTTGATCGAAGGGCGCGATATCCGCTTTATCTTTTGGGGGTATGTGCTGTTGATGGGCTCGGCGGCCCTGCTTTCCTTGCGCGTTCGGGTGGAACAGCAACCACTGCGCGCGAGCGTAACGCGAGGATTGGCGAGCTTAGTGCAGAGCAAGCCGTGGCGCCTGTTCATGATGGCCCTGTTCGTGACCATGATGGTGCAGTCGGTGGCCTTTGACTATACCGGCCTCTATCTGGACACGTTGCGGGCCAGCGAAAGCGTCATCGGCCTTTCCGGGGCTTTGGGCTCGGTGTCGCAGACGTTGATCATGCTCACGGTGTTGCCGGCGATGCTGAAGGGATGGGGCAGCCGGCGGTTGCTCTTGTTCGCCCTATTCGTTTATGGCTTGCGTTTCGCCGCGCAGGCGTTACTGCCGGTGCCTTGGGTGGTCGTAGCCAGCCAGGTATTGGTGGGCTTTACCTTTGGCGCCTCGCTGGTGGCGGCGGTGGACTTTGCCGATCGTCATGCGCCTCCCGGAATGGCGGCCACTTCCCAGGCGTTGGCCACCGGGCTCATGTCCGGTTTGGGCCGCTCTGCCGGCGGGATGGTGGCCGGGTCGCTGTACGATACGGTCGGGCCGCAGCGTATGTTCGGTCTGTTCGGGGGGATCTCGGCGTTTGCACTGGCCGTTTTCGGGCTGCTCTGGCAGCCCTGGCTGGCCGGCGACGAAGAAGAGCCGGAAGCAGAGCGCCAGATGAGCTGAAACGCGACATCGGCAGGCCTTCGGGCCTGCCGATGCTTGCGCGATGGTTTGGAGCAGGAAGGCTATTCCTGAGCCTCGCGTTGAATGGCATACCGGTTCCAGCTCGCGCGCTGCTCGAAAGGTTTTTTCGGGCGGCGCGGTCCGGGCTCGGCGGGGTAACCTACGGGCACGACCAGGAGCAACATGCGATCCGGCGGAATGCCCAAGGCGGCCTCGGCTTTGGTACGTGCTTCCTGGGGAACAAAGGGGCTATCAAGCCAGCCGCAGCAATAGCCCAGGGCTGTGGCGGCCAACAGCATCTGATCGGTGGCCGCGGCCAGGTCGGCGATTAGGCACTCGGTCGCGATGTCTAATACCTGCCGGGCGCGAGGCCGGGTGAGCACCGCGATGAGGGCCGGCGCGGTGTTGAGGGGCACATTGTCCGATACCTGGCGGATCTGTTCCAGCACCTTTTCGTCGTTGATGATGATGAACTCCGGCGATTGGCCGTTGCCGGCCGACGGCGCGGCCATGCCGGCCTCGACGATCTTGACCAGATCTTCCTCCGGCACTTTTTTCTGGGGGTCGAACGCCGTCTTGTGGCTGTAGCGCTTTTTGACGACTTCAAAGAATTCCATGTGTTCCTCCTATTCTGTCGTTGGCCACAAAAGAAAAGCCACGCTCTTGCCCTATCGAGCTACAAAGAGGCACCTCTTTCCTTAAAGCATCTCGATTTGATAATCCAAAAGCAGCAGATCGAGGCGCTCTCGCTCGACAAAATTCACCACGTGCTCGAGCAAACGATGAGCTTGGGCAACGTCGGTCGATACGCAGGCTACAGCCAAGGTGGCTAATTGCCAATGATCCTGGTGATCCACTTCGGCAATGGACACGTTGAACTCGTTGCGTACTCGCGCCACCACCGAACGCACCACGCGGCGTTTGTCCTTTAACGAAAAGCTCTCCGGCACTTGAATATCGATCGTACAAAGGCCGATAACCATCGTTCTTATCCTGTGCTCGCCCTTATCGGCGCCGGGGACATTGTGCCCCAGATGCGCGTATTGACGCAAGTCGCCGATCGGAAACGCTTCTAACGATTCTGATAATGGATGGCACCCCGTCCTTGGGCCATGGCCACTTCCATCAAGGCCTCTGGCACCGTCGGGTGGGCATGGATCGTCTCGGCGATTTGCTCGGCTGTGGCGCCCAGCTTCATCGCCAACGCCGCCTCGGCGATTAGGTCGCTAGCGCGAGGGCCCATGATGTGCACGCCCAGAACCCGCCCGCCCGTGCCGTCTTGACGTTTCTCGCACAGCATGCGGATTTGTCCCTCCCCTTCGCCCAGGGCCAGGGCGCGTCCGTTCACATTAAAGGGGAAACGGGTGACGTTGACCTCGATCCCGCGTGCTTTGGCCTCTTCTTCTGTGAGCCCCACGTCGGCGATCTCGGGCATGGTAAAGATGCAATTGGGCACCACGCGATAATCGGCCTCGCGGTGCGAGCCTAGGGCATTGTCTACGGCCACCTCCGCTTCATAAGAAGCGACGTGCGCAAGCATATAGCCGCCGATGCAATCGCCGATGGCGTAAATCCCCGGCACCGAGGTCTGCAGAGTGGGATCGACAGCGATGGCACGTCCCTCGCGGCGTATGCCGAGCCGTTCGAGGCCCAGCCCCTCGGAGAAGGGCCAGCGGCCTGTGGCCAATAGGACGAGATCTCCCTCCGCCGATTCGATATTACCTCGACGTTCATATTCGACGCGCAGAGGTCCGTTCCCTTCGCGCACGATACGACGAAATTCGAGGCCGATCTGGATCGACATCCCGGCACGCGAGAGCATCGTGCGCATCCGCTTGGCCAGTTGCGGCTCGGCGTCGCGCAGGAACGATTTGCGCCCCAGGATGGTCACCTTTACCCCCAAAGCCGCAAAGATACAGGCGAATTCGACGCCCACCACGCTGCCGCCGATGACGATCAACCTCTCGGGTAGGCTCTCTAATTCTAGCAACCCGTCGGAAGTTACCACGCCCGGCAGATCGGTGCCGGGGATAGGCACCTCGGCGGGCACAGAACCGGTGGCCAGGATGACCCGTGGCGCGTCTAACTTCCGCAGCTCATCGGTAGTTTGAGCGATGACCCCACCCTCACGTTCGAGACAGCCGATGCCCGTGATATGTTCCACCCCATAAGTATTCAGCAGAAAGGCCACGCCTTCGACGAGCGTCGAGACCACCTGGCGCTTGCGGGCCAAAATCTTGGGCCAATCGGGCTTCATAGTTCCTTCGATGAGCACCCCAAAGTTTCCAGAGGCCACGTCGCGATACAGCTCGGCGTCGCGCACGATGGTTTTGGTGGGGATGCAACCACGGTTCAGACAAGTGCCTCCCAGCTCTCGTTTCTCAATCAAGGCCACCCGTGCGCCGCGTTGCGCCGCGCGTATGGCTGCCACATAGCCGCCCGGCCCACCGCCGATGACGATCAAGTCATAGTTCTGTGCCATATTCACCCGTTTTTTTGTTGAGGGTCATTCCTGTGGAACTTGTTCTTGCTCGATGCGATAGGTGTATGTGACCTCGGCATTAACCGAAGCCGTCACGCTGCAATATTTGGTTTGAGATAGCTCGATGGAACGCGCGACCGCCTCCTCTTCCACATCCCAACCGCGCACGACAAACTCGAGCTTTATGCGCGTGTAGCGCCGGGGATGCTCCTCGGCACGATCGCCATGGGCATATACGCGGAATCCGGTGACCTTTTGCCGCTTCTTTTGCAGGATGGAAATCACGTCCATAGCGGTGCAGCCCGCCAGCGCCAAGAGCAAAGTCTCCATAGGGCGAGGCCCAGAGCCGAATCCGCCATGTTCCGGGGCGCCATCCAATACTATGGCCGCGCCCGATGTCTCCGCTCGGCCTACGAATTGCAGCCCCTCTACCCAACGTACCTGTACGTCGAGGCCGCCCTCACTCGCCATCTCAACGTCCTTTCTCGATGGTGGAAAGATAAATGGGGAAAAAGATCTGATACCCCTCTACAATGCCCAGGTGTCGTCCATTCCAGCCGCCCAGCGCAAAGACAAAAGCCCCGCCTCGGGCCTCGGCTACGGCCAGGCCCAAGTTGCGCCATTCGCCGATCAGAGGGCTTTCAAAGGTAGACCAGGCATCGTTGGCCACGTCGTAGCGCTCGTTGTACACAAAAGAGCTCTCCCATCCGCCGCCCACTACATACAGGGTGTTTTGAGAGACGGCCATGCCATGACCGGCGCGGCGCGCCGCCATGGGGGTGTGCGTGATCCAGCCTTCTGCCGACTCATTGGACGAAAGGGCCCGCGATTGGACCAGCGCCAGGTCTTGCGTGCCGTCATAGCCGCCGACGATATACAATCTGTCCTTCACCACGGCGGCAGTGGCGAACCCGCGAGGGCTCTCCAGCGGTGGTTCCTGGTTCCAAGTGTTTTTGTGTGTGTCTAGACGATAGACGGTATCGAGGTATCGGTGGCCATCCCATCCGCCGAGGACGTACAGGCTTTCGCCATAGGTAGTCAGCGCGTAAGCACAGAGCGGCTGGGGCATAGGAGGTCCTGTGTGCCAAGTGTCTGTAGCCGGATCATACACCTCTACGGTGGCCGCCAGCGTCCCATCCGCTAATAGCCCTCCTGGGACAAAGACCCGGCCGTTAATGACGGCGGCGCCGATGTTGGCCGTGGGTGAGGGCTTGGAGGCGCGATAATCCCAGCGGTCGTTCACCGGATCGTAAGCCATGACGCGCGAGGTGATGCCATCGCGCTCGGCGCCCCCGATGACCAGGATCCTGCCATCCACGGCGACGGAGGCGAAGCGGCTGGTAGGCACCGGCATTTGCGCCAGCGATTGCCAGCGCGATGAGGAGCTTGGCTGCACTTCGCTTTGCAGATCGACGGGTGTATCAACGAGCCGGGTTGGGGCATCGGCGATGACCGTTTTGTGTTCGGGCCACAAGGCCACGACCAATATGGCCAGCAACGAAAGCGCCAATATCGCCATCTGCCCCCAAGATAAGGGACGTATCCATTCGGCCAGCACGGTTTCGGGTGCCTTTCCCTGCTCTGCAGCGGCTGTGCTGCTCTCGGCGCGCTCTTCCGGGGGCGCTTCTTCAAGCTGCACCAAGCCGTATTGAATCGCGCACAGGGTGGCTTCGGTGCGCGATTCGACGCCCAACTTGGCATAGATATTGCGCAGGTGGGCCTTGACGGTATTGATGCTGATATCGAGATCGACCGCGATCTGCTGGTTCGTCGCCCCGGTAGCCACCTTGGCCACGATCTCTCGTTCGCGATCGGTCAATTCAGCCAGGCGGTTGTTATTGCGGTCAGATTGTGTAACCATATCAAATAATTGTACCATGGGCTCGGAGGAGGGACAAACGTATTGAGGAAATATTGGCCGAGCGACGCTCATAAAGTGTACGCGTGGTGCTCCAGGCCGGTTTCTTGTAGATCATAGGCCCAAAAGGGGT